>JAHEEL010000218.1 GCA_024640745.1 Actinomycetes bacterium | reverse complement strand
CGGATCTCCTGCCTCGACCGCGTCGGGGGTGACTCCGGCGGCGATCATCTCGGTGAAGGCGCCACCCGAGTGACACCCGGCGCAGCTCGCGCTCGCCGCGCGAACGTATGCCTCGCCGGTCCCGTGCAGGGAATCGCCCCACGCGGTCTGCTTGCCCGTGAGTTCGGTGGTGTCGTTGTGGCACTCGGTACACGTGAGGTCACCCATCGACGCCGGCTCGGCGGCGGGCCCGGGCTCACCCTGCTCTCCCTGAGGACCGGGGGGGCCTTCCGGTCCCGGAGGACCCTGCTCACCCGTATCACCCGAACAGGCGGCCATCACCAAGATCATGACCATGGCCATCACCGTCAGGCTCGCGCGCCTCAGACGTACCGATCGACTCCCACCTTCGCGGTGCATACGGTCCCTCCTGCGGACAAGTGCTCGTATGTAAGCGATTCTCGGGGCAGCAGGAGTCGCCGCCGTAGGGCCATTGGACCCTAAATCGTCGATTGGCTAACACTCGACGCCGTTCCAGGCAGTCATCGCCGCTGCCGAGCGCGAATCCGCAGCGCACCAGGCTGTTCGGCCGGGCGCCTGGGGCACCCCAAACGTCGAAGTGCACGTCGCTCTAGGGGCCTTCATCACGGCTTCGCAGCGGAGGCCGCTCGTGCGCCATCGTCCCGGCCCAGCGGGAAGACCTGGGCGAGAGGGCCATTCTCCCGTACGGAGTTCGGCGACGACATGGATGCGATGGTGAACGCGGTGCTCTTCGGGACGGTGGCGATGAAGACGCATCGATCCGCGCCAACGCACGATGAGCTGCAGGCACCGCCCGAGCACGTGACCGACTCGCCGGCGCCTGTGCTCTCGGCAGCCGAGAGCCGGCCCTTCGCCACCAGCACGTCGATCATGCCCGCGAGGGCCGACTCGGAGACCCCGACGCGGTCTGCGAGATCGGCCCACCGGATCGGCCCCCGCGCGGTGCGGAGTTCGTCGACAACGGATTCGAGGAGAAAGGTCATGGCCAAAGCACCCGCGCTGCCTGGAACACCGCCACGGCGAACAGCCAAGCAACGGCCGTCTGGCCGACGATGCTCAGCCACATCCATCGAGCGCTCGTCTCCTGGCGGATCGCACCCACGGCGGCCATGCACGGGGTGTACAGGAGCACGAAGACGAGGAACGCAAGGGCGGCAGCCGCACCATGACCGCCGCTCGACTCTTCGAAGCCAACACGGATCGTGGCCATCAGGCTTGACGGCTTGTCGGCGCCGTCGTCGTCGACAAGATCGATGCCGACGATGCCGGGTGTTGCCTTGAGCGCGCCGAGCATTGCTCCCCCGAAGCCGGTGGCGATCTCTTGCGCCGAATCAGCAATCGACGGGTCCGGATCGACTGCGTCCTCCTCGGCCACCCCATAGACCTGCGCCATCGTTCCGACGACGACCTCCTTGGCGACGAAACCGGTGAGGAGCGAGCCGGTGGCCTCCCATGTGCCGAACCCCGCCGGCTCGAAGGCCGGAGCGACGACACCCGAGACCGTTGCGAACGCCGAATCGTCGACGTCGGTGTCTGCGAACGTCCCGTCTCCGCCGACCGGGATCGCCATCAGGAGCCAGACAACGATCATCGTGCCGAAGATGATCGAGCCGGCGCCGCCGAAGAAGGCCCTCACCCTGGTCCAGGTGTGGAACCAGATGGTGCGGAACGTTGGGAGGCGGTAGGGCGGCATCTCCATGATCGTCGGAGCATGCGAAGACACCGGGAGCAGCGTCCGCTTGAGAAGCAGCCCGATGGCGAGGGCAACGACGATGCCGAGGAGATACATTCCGAAGACCACGAAGCCGGCGTCCTTCGGGAAGAACACCGCGGAGATCAACACGTAGACCGGCAGCCGGGCGCCGCAACTCATGAACGGAACGAGCAAACTCGTCAGAATTCGGTCGCGTTCGTCCTCGAGCGTTCTCGTTGCGTACACAGCAGGAACGGTGCACCCGAAGCCGACCAGCATCGGGAGGAACGCCTTGCCCTGCAGACCGACGCCCCGCATCACACGGTCCATCACGAATGCGGCCCGAGCCATGTATCCGGTGTCTTCGAGAAACGCGAGCGCCAGGTACAACGCCAGCAGAATCGGAACGAACACCAAGACCGCGCCGACGCCGGCCAGGACGCCGTCGACCAGCAAGCTCTCCACCCACGTTCCGCCCAGTCCGACAAGGCCGACGAGGCTCTCCACGAAGTGCGAGATCGGTCCGGCAATCGCGCCGTCAACCCAATCGAGAAACGCGCCGGCGATGTCGGTGGTGATCTTGAACACGGCCCACATCAGTGCGAGGAAGATCGGGATTCCGAGGTAGCGGTTGGTGAGCACCGCATCGACCCGATCCGTGCGGTCTCGTGCGCGTCGCTCGGGCTGAGTGGTAGCGGCCGAGGCGATCGCATTGGCCGCCTGGAACCGCGACGCGGCGATGGCAATGTCGGCATGCTCCCCGAGCCGGTCGCGGAGCCGGCCGACGAGATCATTGCGCTCGTCGATCAAGGCAGCCCCGCCGTCCAAGGACGAGAGATGCTGTTCGAGCCCGGGATCCTCGTCGAGCAGTGCCGTCGCCAACCACCGTGGCGAGTACCTCGACGCCGCGAACGGCGTGCGTTCGATCGCATCCACCAGGTGCAAGATCGCTGCTTCAACATCGGGGCCGTAGTCGACGACGAACCGGCTCATCGGGCACCATCACGCGCACAGCTTGCGGCGATGACCTCGCGCAGCTCGTCGAGCCCCTTGCCGGTGCGCGCCACCGTGGGAACCGCCGGCACACCGAGCTGCTCCGTGAGAATGTCGGCGTCGATCTCGAGACCGCGCGATCTCGCCACGTCGCTCATGTTGATCGCGACAACGGTCGGGATCCCGATCTCGAGCACTTGGATGGCCAGGTAGAGATTCCGCTCCAGGTTCGCGGCGTCGACGACGACGATCGCCCCGTCGGGCTCACCTCCGACGAGAAAGTCGCGGGCGATCATCTCTTCGGGGGACGATGCATTCAGGCTGTATGTGCCCGGCAGATCAACGAGACCGAATTTCTCGCCGTCGTGAGCGAACTGGCCGTCGACGCGTTCGACGGTCTTGCCGGGCCAGTTCCCGACGTGCTGCTTGCCACCCGTGAGCTTGTTGAAGACGGACGATTTGCCGGTATTGGGATTTCCGGCAAGGGCCACAACCCGGCGGCCCGTCGAGGGATCGGTCACGACGCCTCCGTGCGTACGAGGATGGCATCGGCATCGGCGCGACGAATCGAAATCCGGGAGCCCATCACGGCGTACTCCGTCGGGTCACCGAGCGGCGCGACGCGAATCGCCCGGACGACGGCTCCGGGCACAAGGCCCATCTCGACGAACCGACGGCTGCCGTTGCGGGCGGGGAAC
>JAHEEL010000053.1 GCA_024640745.1 Actinomycetes bacterium | reverse complement strand
AGTAGGCTCTCGTCCGACCGTTTCCCGCGGGAGGCACCGCACGATCGAAGCCCATCTCACAGGCTCGATCTCAATGCTCGCCGCTCGCTCGAGCGCCGGACACACGTGACCGCCGATACCGAACCAGATGAGGCAGGCGAGCCCTCTCGTTCATCGCGCCGTCCTATACCTGGGTGGGCGCGAACGGCCCTTGTCATCTTCCTGCTGTATCTGTTCCTCGTCGGTGTCCGACTCCTCGAGGCCGGTATCAAGGGTGCGAGCGGGGGTGCCCAGGACAGCCTGTTCGAAGGCATCACGAGCCCGATTGCCGCGCTTGCCGTGGGCATCCTCGCAACCGTTCTCGTCCAGTCGTCGTCGGTGACCACATCGACAATCGTGGCCCTCGTTGCCGCCGGTTCGCTGCCGATCGAGACGGCGGTCCCCATGATCATGGGTGCGAACATCGGTACCACCGTCACGAACACGCTGGTGTCTCTGGGCCATGCCAGACGGTCGGAGGAGTTCCGGCTCGCGCTCACTGCAGCGACCATGCACGACTTCTTCAATGTGCTCGCGGTCGCAATCATCCTCCCGCTCGAACTGGCCTTCGGCATCGTCTCCCGCCCCGCAGCGGCCTTGGCCGAGGCATTCGCCGGCGAGGTCGGCGGCGGTAAGTTCGACAGTCCCATCAAGGGTGCTGTGAAGTGGGGTGCCGGGCACATCGAGTCGTTCCTCGAACTCATCAGCAGCAATGAGCGAATCGTCGGGTTTCTTCTTCTCGTCGTCGGTCTTGCGATGATCTTCTTCACCCTCACCTACATCACGAAGAACATGAAGGTGCTGATCGCGGCCCGCATCGAGCGCTCGCTGAACGCCGCACTCGCGAAGAGCGGATTGATCGGCATGTCGGTCGGTGTGATCATCACGATGGCGGTTCAGTCGTCGAGCATCACGACGTCGATCCTCATCCCGCTCGTTGCATCGGGACTGCTGTTGGTGCAGAACGCGTACCCGATCACGCTCGGGGCGAACGTCGGGACGACGGTCACGGCGCTCCTCGCCGCGTTCGCCGCAGGGACGGTCGACGGTCTCACGATTGCACTCGTACATTTGCTCTTCAATCTGCTCGGGATACTCATCCTCTATCCCATTCCCCGGGTTCGGGTGATCCCGATCAGGCTCGCCGGTTGGCTGGCCGGAATGGCCGTGAAACGCAAGTGGCTGGCTGTGGCCTACGTCGCCGGAGTCTTCGTCGGGCTGCCGCTCCTCGTTATTGTTGTTGCCTAGGAGGTCGACATGGTGTTCCAGTTCTTCAAGGGCGGCGAGTCGACAATCGACGTGGTCGAAGCGACCCTCGTGCAAATGGTGCTCGATGGCCGCGACGTCTACGAAACGGCGATGGATGCGCTCTTCGGCGGCGGCAAGTCGAAGGAGACGAAGCGCGAGCTGAAGACGACCGACCGCGGAATCAACACGGCGCAACGGGATGTTCGCCGGGATCTCATGATTCACGCCTCGGTGAGCGACACGGTGGATCTCCCCCTTGTGCTCGCCTACATGAGCACGGTCAAAGACGCCGAGCGGATCGGCGACTATTCCAAGAACTTCTATGACCTCGTGAAGTACGGCGCCGACTTTGAACACGCCCCCGACCGTGACTTCTTGGCCGCCTATCGCGATCGAGTCTCGACATTGCTGGCCGATGCCGCCGACACGTTCAGGGAGCGCAATGAGGACCGTGCGCGCGAACTGATCGCCAAGGCAGACGGATTCCTCGACGAGTATGACGAACAGATCAAGCTGCAGTACCGCTCGGACGGCACCGCTGCGGACGCCGTGTCACGGGCGCTCTACTTCCGCTTTCTGAAACGAATCACGGCCCATGTGATGAACTTCCTGACGTCGCTGGTTCTGCCGGTCGACCGCCTCGACTACTACGACGAGACGAAGGACGACCGGGAATAGAGCGACACGGCTGCAGAGGGAACCGCGCGAGACCCCATTCTCGCGGTTCGTTCTCCCAGACGCCCCTCCGCTGCGCTCCGGCCTGGCGGCCGGTGCTCGCGCCTCCCCCACTGCGTGGGAGAGGCAGATTCTCCCTATCCGAACAGCTTGCGCCAGAGGCGCTTGAGCCAGTTTTCGGTGCCGGGATGGGGGAGTTCGGCGAGCACGTGATCGAGGTGGTCGGGCGGTAGATCCCCAACAAGCGCCACGGCCATTGCGGGAGCGTTCCACAGCACCCACACACTCGTCGGTGTCACCACCCGCAGGTAGTCGCGGCCGCCCGTTGTGTACGGGAGTTCATTGTCGGCGATCTCAGCCCAATTGGCCCGACGCTCGGTGGTGAACACGGAGAACGAGAAGAGGCCGTCGGTGTAGAAAGCCTGACGACCGTCGTCCGGTCCGGCGTACGCGTCGATGAGCTGGTAGCCGGCAAGGGTCGCCGGAAGATCGACGTGGTCGAGCGGCAGCATCATGCGATACTCGCGGCCGTCGGTCTGCGCCATCGACGGATCGACCCACACCGAGAAGTCCACCATCGATGAATACCGGAAGACCTCGCCTTCGGCGTCGAACACCTGCGTGGCCACCGGCGCCGACGTGGAATCGTCGACCACCATGCGGATCCGGAGCTTGCCAGCCTCCACCACATCCAGCACCGTTGCCGGCCGGCCGAGATGTCGTGTGGCCTCGCCGTTCTCTACCGTGTAGCGGGCCCCGAGGTTCGGCGTGGACCGGAGCACGAATGAGATGGCCGCGTCGTCCAGTCCGTCCATGTACATGCGGCCGGCCCCCACCATGGCATTCACCGAACCGGCGTCTACGCTCTCGAAGCCGCCGTGGTGCTGGACTTCGATCATACCGATCCGCTCGATTCCATCCCACGTCGTCCCGACGAGACGCTGCCCCGAGTAGATGGCGTTCCCGGCATCCTCGAGGTACTCCGATAGATCATCCGCCCGGGCGGTGGAAGCGCCGGCAGCGACAACCAGCGCCGCCAAACCGCCAACCACGATGATGCGTCGAATGATCACGGAAGGGCCACCTCCATGCTCGGAGGTAGGACCGCGAACCCGGGTTCGGCAGAAGCACGCGCAACGTGACGGGAGCCGAGGTCATCGAGCGAGAACGCCGGCTGGTCGCCACCGCCCACCGTGAGACCGACGAAGAGCGCAACAGCGGCTGCGGCCGCAACGCTACCGGCGACGAATCGTCTCCGGAATCGAGCAGCCGGCACCGCGGGCATCTCGCCGGTTGCCGTCATGTCGACGCCCGGCAGCGAACGAACGGCGATGCGCGCCCGATCGAGTTCATGCAGCTCCGACCGGCAGTCGACACAGTCGACCAGATGGTGCGTTACCCGGCGGTGTTCCAGTGTCACGAGTTCACCGTCGAGGTAGGCGGACAGCCGATCGCCGAGGTGGCCGTCGGGAAGCAGATGCGGCGGGACCTCGAGTTCCGGGAGAAGGCGCACCGCCCGACGGACACCCATGAGCGCTCGAAACTCGGCGATTGCCTCCGTGTCGCCGTCGAGGAGGTCACTGACCACGGCGACTTCCGCCGGCGTCAGTTGACCGTCGAGGTAGGCGGAGAACAGCGCTCCGCGTCGTTCGGGATCGGGAATCACACGGGCCATGTCAGGAGATCCCTGAGTTGCTTGCGGCCGCGGTGGATGCGACTCCGAACGGTCCCAACCGGCACGTCGGTTGCTTCGGCGATCTCGTCATAGGTGAGGCCGACGACATCGCAGAGCACGACGGCTTCGCGGTACTCGTAGGGAAGCTTGAGGAGGGACGCCTGCACGTCGTCGGAGAGCCGAACCGAGGCCAGGACTTCGTCGGGCGACGGGCTCGATCCCAGCGTGTGATGGTCGCCTTCGGGAAGCACCGATTCGGGACGCCGCTTCTTGCGTCGGACGCCGTCGAGGAAGGCGTTCCTCGTGATGCGCCAGAGCCAGCCCTCGAAAGATCCCGGCTGGTACGAGTCCAGCCCTTTCCTGACGCGGAGCAGCACTTCCTGCACCAGATCGGCCGCGTCGTCCGGATTCCCCGTGAGTCGATAGGCGAAGTTGTAGATCTTGCGCCCATAGCGATGTGCAACGTCTTCCCAACTCGGGGTGAAATCGTCAGTCATGCTTCCCCACGGCTGTGTGAGAAACGCTGCGCGACCGGATGGAGTTCCCGCAGTGTCGAACGGGGGTCAGGTGCGCTTCGAGTCGGAGGTCTCGTCGTCGTCGGGAACGCCCTCTTCGATGCCCTTCTTGAACTCCTTCGCCGACGCTCCCAGTGACCTCGCAAGGCTCGGGAGTTTGGAGGCACCAAACAACAGGAGCACGACTACGAGAATGATCAGCAACTCGGGACCGCCGAGATTCTTGATGAATGCAAAGAGCACACAACCCCTTTCAGATCACAAGTGTAGGAGACTTCTCGACATCCCGCGACGTCGATTGGCACCAAACGCGGTGGCGGCTACTGCAGCGCGAAGCTGTCCACAAACGGTTGGAGCCGCTCACGCGTGATGAATCGACAGCGGGGGTCGCTGCGTTCCTTCTCGTACACGATGTAGGGGCAGTACTTGTCGGTGATCAGGAGGGCACGCTCCGGGCTGGTCTGAGCCACGGCGATGACAAACGCATTCACGGCCTGCTCTGACAGCTCAGGATGGTCGCCCTCGCTGTGCTCGCTCACGACGATCAGCGCAGTATCTCCAGCCTTCTGGGCGAGGTACGAATCGTCAGTGCGGGGAACGACCTGATAGCCGCCAATCTTCAGAAGTGCGAGCGAAAACTCCGTGAGTGACGCGTTGTTCGGATCAACGCCGACGGCGCGCAGCTGCACCTCGACCGACTGCGCGAGCTCGATCTCGTTGGAGAACGGCGGGAGACCGCTCTCCGGTTCGCTTCCGCCGACACCGGGCCTGATGTCGAATTCCTGCTCGCCGAGATGAACGAGCGGGTCGTAGCCGCCGGCGACGTCATGCGGCACGAGTTCGGGGACGGCGAGTTCCGGTATCTCGCCGGGCTCCTCGAGTTCGAGGACGGCTACCTCCGCCGGGCTGCCGCCGCGTTGGCCGTACACCTCGGCTCTGATGACCTGATCGATCGGCAAGCCGTGGGCGCGCTTCTCATGCAATACGAGCGAGGCATCGTGGCAAAGCAGATCCCGAAGATGCGGATCGACGTCGCCGTCCGGAAGCGGCACCGCGTAGTAGAGGCGCGCCGTGTCGTCGTGCACGTGGAAATCAGCCAACACGGGCCGTGCCCGATCCTGGGCTTCCGGCGCCCGATCCGACGACAAGAACGACGAATCGGTGGTGCTCCTGACTGCGGAGACGATGGCCCACACGATCCCGATGAGCACCACGCCGATCACGACGGCGACGATGACGGTGACGGTCGGATTCAACCCGGCTCCTTGGGTGGCTGATCTGGCGCAATTCTACGCTTGCGACTCGACCGACGTGCAACGCTTCGGTGCGCGTCACGGATGCCGATCACCCGGGGCACCGACGTATGCGGCGCGAGGTGACCGATCGGGACGGCTCGACGGAGGGCGCAGCCGCCGGACGCAACGCGATATCGGCCGGCGCCCGACCACGCCGAGCCATGGTCGCAGGAGCACCGTTGAAATCCGCTAGCGAAACCATGATCTCTAGATTCGGCTGCATGCCGGTCAAGGAACCCTCTTCGAGGAACATCGGCGTCGGCGTTGCCCTCGGCGCCGGTGTGGGAGCGGCGCTGTTTGCGGCAACGTCGAGTCCGGTTTGGATCGGAGTCGGGGTGGCGATCGGGGCAGCTCTCGGAGCGGCTTCGAGCGCTCTCGGCGACGACGGCGACGACGGCGACGATTCCGAGGGCTAGCTGTACTCGGTCATGCGGTTGGTGTCAGTCTGGTGACGGGTGGTTGGCCACCGAGGACAGAGGGCCGCTCGCGGGCCGAGAGGTCCACCCCGGGTATCTCGGTCTACGCCGCTGGGCTGCTGCCAATGAGGGCCCTCGACGGCGCTACACGGCGCGACGGCGGCCGGCTGCGATCTGGCGCTCCTTGCGGATCTTGCGACGCTCACGCTCGGACATGGCGCCCCAGATCCCGAACTTCTCGCTCGAGACGATCGCGAACTCGAGGCACTCGTCACGCACCGTGCACTCGCGGCAAATGCCCTTTGCGGTGCGAGTGGATGCGCCGCGTTCCGGAAAGAAGAGATCCGGGTCGGCGCCGCGACAGTTCGCGAAATCCTGCCACGACATGTCGAAGCCGTCGGCTTGGAGGGCTTCTAGGAATTCGCCGAACATGAGTCTCCCGAGGTTTTGTAATTACAACTGTGGGATTCTCCCAACCCCGCGCGCGCTTGTCAACCCCAGATCCCGACGCGCGCCTTGTCCCACAAGGATCGCGTCCGTTTCGACACATCTCTGAATCCCCGCGATAATCACTTCTGGCGACTCAACGGGAGGATTCACCGTGACGACGAAGACACGCCGCCTCGAAGTCAACCGACGATCGGGATGGCAGTCGTGGCTCGGGCCGTTCTTCACTTCCGATGTTGGAATGAAGTGGATGATGGCGCTGACCGGGATCGGCCTCCTCGGGTACGTCCTGGTGCACATGATCGGCAACCTGAAGATCTTCATCGGCCCGGAGGATCTCGACCACTATGCGGAGTCGCTGCGCACCTTGCTCTATCCCATCTTCCCCAAGGAGGGTGTGCTCTGGCTGTTCCGGATTGGGTTGACGGCCATGGCGGTGATCCACATCTGGTCGGCGACCGTGCTGACGCTGAGGAACTGGAAGGCTCGGGGCAAGATCCGCTACGACGCGAGGCGCCAGTACGCGGCCGCCAACTACGCAAGCCGCACCATGCGGTGGGGCGGCGTACTGATCGCCTTGTTCGTCATCTTCCACCTCCTCGACCTCACGATCGGCTCGGCAAACCCGGACTACGTCGCCGGCGACGTCTACAACAACGTGGTGTACAGCTTCGAACGATGGCCCGTGGCTCTGTTCTACGTCGTCACGATGGTGTTCCTGGCACTGCACATCTACCACGGCGCGTGGAGTCTGTTCCAAAGCCTGGGTCTCGCAAACCCCCGCTACGACTCCTGGCGCAGATGGCTCGCAGTAGCGCTGGCGCTCGCCATCCTCATCGGGAACTCGGCGATACCGATTGCGGTGCAGCTCGGCTTCCTCACGGTTTCGGGCTGAGAAAGGGCATGACCATGAACACCGAAGGCAACGGCACCATGCTCGACCCGAAGGTCCCGGAAGGCCCCATTCAGGACAAGTGGACGAAGCGCAAGTTCGATGTGAAGCTCGTCAACCCGGCCAACCGCCGCAAGTACGACCTCATCGTTGTCGGTACCGGCCTCGCTGGGGCGGGGGCGGCCGCCGCGCTCGGCGAACTCGGCTACAACGTCAAGGCGTTCACCTACAACGATTCGTCTCGGCGAGCCCATTCGATCGCTGCGCAGGGAGGTATCAACGCGGCGAAGAACTATCCGAACGACAACGACAGCGTGTTCCGGCTGTTCTACGACACGGTCAAGGGCGGCGACTACCGCTCCCGCGAAGCCAACGTCTACCGGCTCGCCGAGGTTTCGAACTCGATCATCGACCAGACCGTTGCGCAAGGCGCACCCTATGCACGCGAATACGGCGGATTGCTCGACAACCGCTCGTTTGGTGGCGCCCAGGTCTCGCGGACGTTCTACGCGAGAGGCCAGACCGGCCAGCAGCTCCTGTTGACGGCCTACCAGGCGCTCGCCCGACAGGTTGGGCTCGGCAACGTGGAGTTGTTCACGCGCACGGAGATGCTCGAACTCGTGACGAAGGACGGCAGGGCCGTTGGAATCGTCACCCGTGATCTCGTGACCGGCGAGATCACGAGCCACTCGGCTCATGCCGTTGTGCTGGCCACCGGCGGGTACTCGAACGTCTACTTCCTGTCGACGAATGCGATGAACTGCAACGGCACGGCCGCCTGGCGAGCGTATCGCAAGGGTGCGTTCTTCGCGAACCCGTCATTCACGCAGATCCACCCGACGTGCATCCCGGCGAGTGACGAGCACCAGTCGAAGCTCACTCTCATGTCGGAGTCGCTGCGCAACGACGGCCGCATCTGGGTCCCGAAGCGCGCCGACGACACGCGGGCGCCGAACGAGATCCCGGAGGACGACCGCGACTACTACCTCGAGCGCCAGTATCCCGCGTTCGGGAATCTCGTGCCGCGGGACGTGGCATCGCGCGCCGCGATGCGGATGATCGAACAGGGTCGCGGCGTCGGACCGCTCAAGAACGGGGTGTACCTGGACTTCACCGACTCCATCAACCGGCTTGGACGGCAGACCATCGAGGACCGGTACGGAAACCTCTTCGAGATGTACGAGCGCATCACCGACGAGGATCCGTACGTGATGCCGATGCGGATCTATCCGGCGCCCCACTACACGATGGGTGGGCTCTGGGTGGACTACAACCTCGAGACCACGATCCCGGGCCTGTTCTCCTCGGGTGAGGCGAACTTCTCGGACCACGGTGCCAACCGCCTTGGCGCATCGGCGCTGATGCAGGGCGTCGCCGACGGCTACTTCGTCCTGCCGGCAACAATCTCCGGCTACCTGGCCAACTGGTTGAACGAGCCGCCGGTTCCAACGGATGACGAAGCGTTCACCGCCGCCGAGCAAGAGGTCAGGGACCGGCTCAACCGGTTCCTCTCGATCGACGGGACCCATTCCGTCGACTACTTCCATCGCCGGCTCGGCAAGATCATGATCGACGAGTGCGGCATGTCCCGGGACCGCAAGGGCCTCGAGAAGGCCCTCGAGCAGATCTCGGCGCTCCGTGCCGAGTTCTGGAAGGACCTCAAGGTACTCGGCACCGATGAATCGTTGAATCAGTCCCTCGAGCGAGCCGGTCGTGTGGCCGACTTCCTCGAACTGGCCGAGCTGATGGTGCGCGACGCCCTCGATCGGGAGGAGTCCTGCGGGGGCCACTTCCGGCTCGAGCATCAGACCGAGGACGGCGAAGCGAGGCGAGACGACGAGAACTATGCCTTCGTCTCCGCGTGGCAGTGGACGGGGGAGGATTCGCCACCGATACGCCATGCGGAGCCGCTCGAGTTCGAGTACGTGGCCCTGACGCAGAGGAGCTACAAGTGATGAATCTCACCCTCCGCGTGTGGCGGCAACCCAGACGAGGGTCCGAGGGAGCGTTCAAGACCTACGAGGTCAAGGATGTCAGCCCGGACGCGTCATTCTTCGAGATGCTCGACCAATTGAACGAACGGCTCAACGATCAAGGTGAGGAGCCGGTCGCATTCGACAGCGACTGCCGCGAGGGCATCTGCGGTACCTGCGGTGTGATGATCAACGGCAGCCCGCACGGACCCCAAAGCGGGACGGCCACGTGCCAGCTCCACATGCGCAAGTTCAACGATGGAGACACGATCACCGTTGAACCGTGGCGAGCCCTGGCATTCCCGGTCCTGAAGGATCTGATCGTCGATCGCAGCCCGTTCGACGAGATCATCCAGGCCGGCGGCTACATCAGCGCCAATATCGGCGCGGCCCAGGACGCAAACGCGACGCTCGTGCCGAAGCCCGCGGCGGAGTCCTCGATGGACGCCGCCGCCTGCATTGGTTGCGCAGCATGTGTGGCGGCGTGCCCGAACAGCGCAGCAAATCTCTTCACCGCGGCGAAGATCGCTCATCTCGGCCTGCTTCCGCAGGGACAGCCCGAGCGCTACCTCCGCACCGTGGCGATGGTCGAGACGATGGAGTCGTACTTCGGTTCCTGCACGAACTTCGGTGAGTGCGAGACCGCGTGCCCGAAGAGCATCTCGATCGACGTGATCGCGTGGATGAATCGCGACTACGTCGCCGCCCAGTGGAAGAACCTCCGCAAACAAGGGCAGCAGGCGTAGCGAATCGAAGACACGAGACATCAGACACGAGACATCAGACACGAGACATCAGACACGAGACATCAGACGCGCGTCTCTGGTCTAGCGTCTCTGGTCTAGCGTCTCTCGTCTCTGGTTGAGCGTCTCGCCGGGCTCCGACTTTGATCGGACGCTCAAAATCTGGCGCTATCATTGATGGCCCACGAAGAAAGGACCACAGCGTGGCGGAGTTTCTCAGCGAAGATCACATGGCGGCGGGAACGGCCGCCCTCAACGAGGACGCCGGTTTCGCAGCAGCGATGAACGGTGTCGATCTCAGCCTGCAATTCACCGTCACCGATGCGCCCAGCGGCGAGATCGACTACTACCTCACCGTCGGCGATGGTGCCGCCGTGCTGGCACTCGGGACGCTCGACGATGCAGATGCCTCGGTCGGCAGCGACTACGACACGGCCGCGGCGATCGCCAAGGGTGAACTGAATGTTCAGATGGCATTCATGACCGGCAAGATCAAGGTTGGCGGCAACATGGCGAAGGTCATGATGTACCAGGGGCTGATCAACGAGTTTGCCCGGGTCTCGAGTACGCTCGACCTCGACTTCTAGACCACCAGCAGTTGGGGGGCGGTACGCGGTGCACGCACCCGTACCGCGCAAGGGATGCGACGAAGGGGCGCCGATGCGCCCCTTCGTCGCGTCCACCGGTAGTTGTCTCCCCCGCACAACGAGAGGAGGGGCGCTTTCGCACCCCTCCTCTCTCTTTCGGCTTCGTCTCGCAGATCAGCCAGGCTTGACCTGATCCTTGAACGCCTTGCCCGCCTTGAAAGCAGGTACGCGAGTCGCCGCGACCTGAACTTCCGCGCCGGTCTGCGGGTTCCGAGCGGTGCGTGCCTTGCGATCACGCGCCTCAAACGTCCCGAACCCAGTGATTTGGACCTTGCCTTGGGTCACGACGCCGGACACGATGACGTCGAGCGCTTCGTCGATGACCTTGGCCGCGGTCGCCTTCGACTCGCCGGTATTGCGAGCGACTGCGTCGATGAGCTCACCCTTGTTCACAGAGACCTCCCTAGTTGGTCGTTGATGCTGAGGTGAATCACAGCGGTGTAACCCTACCGGCGCCCCTGTTTATCGGCAAGAACTCTTGCGTGGCAAAGCCTTTCGCTGTTTGCGCTCCCGACCGACATGCGCGACGCAACGGGCGCTCAGCAGTCACGAATCTCGGGTTCGATCGCCGCCCAAGACGAGCCGTAACCGCGGCTCGGATCGCACAAGGGCCGGCCGTCGATCAGTAGTCGATGTCGTCGAGATCGGCCACCTTCGCCTTGACCGCAACGGCGGCGTCTCGGAGGCCCTCGAGCTCGACTTCCGTGAGCGGGGCCTCGTAGACCTCGACGACCCCGCCGGCACCGAGCTTGGCGAGTACGCCCAAGTAGACGCCGTCGATGCCGTACTGGCCGCTCAGCCAGGCACACACCGGCATGTCGGCACCGCTATCGGTGATGATGGCCTCAACCATCGCTGCGGCGGCCGCCGAAGGGGCGTAGTACGCCGATCCCGTCTTCAGCAGTGCCACGACCTCCGCCCCACCGTTGCGCGTTCGATCAACGAGCTCGTCGATCGCGGCTCCATCCAGCACATCGGTGAGCGGTCTTCCGTCGACCTCACAGAGCGACGGGACGGGGACCATCGTCTCACCATGGCTACCAAGTGTGACGGCCTCGATGGAAAGGATGTCGGCGCCGGTTCGCTCTGCAATGAAGTGAGCAAGACGAGCGGAGTCCAGCATTCCTGCCTGCCCAATGACACGCGACTTCGGGAAGCCGGACACCTCCGCGGCGAGCGTCGTCATCTGGTCGAGGGGGTTGGTCACGACCACGATCACGCACCCCGGAGAGTGGGCGGCGACCTGCTCAACCACCGTCTTGACGATCTTGGCGTTCACCTCGAGCAGGTCCATGCGGCTCATACCCGGCTTGCGGGGCAGCCCGGCGGTGATGACCACGACATCGCTGCCTGCGGTGTCCGCGTAGTCGTTCGTTCCGGTAACCATGGTTCGGTACCCAAGGACCGGCCGCGATTGGTTCATGTCGAGGGCAAGCCCCTGCGGCAGCCCCTCGACGATGTCGATCATGACGACCTCGTCGATGATGTCGGCCTCGGCGAGTCGCTGAACCGTGGTTGATCCGTACTTCCCTGCCCCGACAACGGTGACCTTGCTCATCGCGGATCCTTCCTCGTTGCGAATCACCACAAGCGTAGTTGGGCCCACGCAGGACGCGACGGCGAGCCGCGGCCGACCCACACCCAGGAAGGCACACAGCCAA
>JAHEEL010000217.1 GCA_024640745.1 Actinomycetes bacterium | reverse complement strand
GGCCTATCCGGGTGACGTCTTCTACTTGCACAGCCGTCTCCTCGAGCGTGCCGCGAAGCTGTCGGACGAACTCGGTGCAGGGTCCCTCACGGCCCTTCCGATCATCGAGACGAAGGCGAACGACGTGTCGGCGTATATCCCGACCAACGTGATTTCGATCACCGACGGCCAGATCTTCCTCGAGACCGATCTGTTCTTCTCCGGTATCCGCCCGGCGATCAACGCCGGGATCTCGGTGTCCCGGGTCGGCGGCGCCGCACAGGTCAAGGCGATGCGGAAGATCGCCGGACCGCTCCGCCTCAACCTCGCCCAGTTCCGTGAGCTCGAGGCGTTTGCCGAGTTCGGCTCCGAGCTCGATGCCGCCTCCCTCGCGCAGCTTGATCGCGGTCGTCGGGTTGTCGAGGTGCTCAAGCAGCGCCAGTACGATCCGCTGCCGGTCTCCGAGCAAGTCGTCGCGATCTTTGCCGTGACAGAGGGATTCATGGACGGGGTCGACGTCTCCGAGGTCCATACCTACGAGGCGGAGCTGCGGGAACACATGCGTACTCGCTACCCACACCTGCTCGACCAGATCACCGAGACTGGAGAGATGGACGAGGACGCCATGCGCTCGGCCATCGAGGGATTCACGTCGTCGTGGATCAGCTCCGGTCATACGGCGACGGAAGAACTCGCGGCGCTGCGCTCTGAGGAAGCCGATGCGCGTGCGATGCGCGAAGGCGAGCACAGCCGACCGGTGGGGGAGGCGTAGCCACCAATGGCTTCGGCTGAGCTCCGACTGATCCGCCGCAGGATCCGAAGCGTCGAGTCGACGATGAAGATCACGCGCGCCATGGAGTTGATCTCCACGGCCCGCATCGGCAAGGCACAGGCCCGTCTGGTCGCGGCCCGGCCGTACGCGGAGAAGCTCGACGAAGTGATCCGGAACGTCGGAGCAGCCGGTGGAACGAACCACCCGTTGCTCGAACAGCGTGAGATCGAGACGGCCGGCATCGTCGTGGTGTCCTCGGATCGCGGACTCGCCGGCGGCTACAACTACTCGGTCATCCGCCTCGGGGAGCAGGCGATCCGGGAGAACACCCGGGCCGGACGGCGCGTGCAGCTCTACGTCGTCGGCAAGAAGGCGCAGTCGTACTTCGCCTATCGCAAGCAGGCGATTGAGCATTCGTGGCTCAATGTGACCGATCTTCCCGTCTATGCGGATGCCCGCATGATCGCCAACGTGCTCCTGAACGACTACGCAGAGGGCACCGTCGACTCGGTCGACCTGTTCACCACTCAGTACATCTCGGCGCTGACCCAGAATCCGATTCGGCGCACCCTCCTGCCGATCGTGGCGCCGGATGATGGGGCGGCCGAGGACGCGGTGCCGGTCGGGTACTCCTTTGAGCCGTCGCCCGAGGACATCCTGAACCGTCTCCTGCCTCGCTACTTGGAAGGCTCGATCTTCGGGGTCCTCCTCGACGCGTCGGCGTCGGAGCATGCGGCGCGGCGAAGGGCGATGAAGGCGGCAACCGAGAACGCAGACGAATTGACCAGGATCCTGACCCGCGGGGCCAACCAGGCCCGGCAGGCGGAGATCACGACCGAGATCTCAGAGATCGTCGGCGGCGCCGCGGCGCTCGCCGGCGATTGAGAACCAAGGATGGAGCATCAATGAGCGAGAGCACACTTCCCTCCGGCCGGATTGTGAAGGTGGCCGGGCCGGTGGTGGACGTCGAGTTCCCGCCCGACGCCCTGCCCGAGATCAACTTCGCCCTCGAAGTCGATCTGACCATCGGCAAGGACATGCGGACGATCAAGTGTGAAGTCGCTCAGCAGCTCGGCGACAACGTGGTCCGCGCGGTCGCCATGGCGCCGACCGACGGCCTCGTCCGGGGCGCCGAGGTGCGCAACACCGGTTCTCCGATCGAGGTGCCGGTTGGCGATCAGACCCTGGGCCACATCTTCAATGCCTGGGGTGTTGCCCTCGACGATCCCGATCATGTCTTCGACGGACCCTGGTGGCCGATCCATCGCGAGCCACCGCCGTTCGACGAGGTCGAGCCGCAGAAGAAGATCTTCGAGACGGGTATCAAAGTCATCGATCTCCTCGGCCCCTACCTCGAGGGAGGGAAGATCGGGCTGTTCGGCGGAGCCGGCGTGGGCAAGACGGTGCTCATCCAGGAGATGATCAACCGTGTTGCGACGCAGCACGGCGGCGTGTCGGTGTTCGCCGGCGTTGGTGAGCGGACCCGTGAAGGCAACGACCTGTTCCTCGAGATGTCCGAATCCGGCGTTATCGACAAGGCGGCGCTCACGTTCGGCCAGATGGACGAGCCGCCGGGCGTGCGTCTTCGCGTCGCCCTGTCGGCGCTCACCATGGCAGAGTATTTCCGCGATGTTCAGCGCCAGGATGTGCTGCTGTTCATCGACAACATCTTCCGGTTCACGCAGGCCGGCGCCGAGGTGTCGACGCTGCTCGGCCGGATGCCGTCGGCCGTCGGATATCAGCCGACGCTGGCCGGCGAGATGGGGTTCCTCCAAGAGCGCATCACGTCCCTGAAGGGTCGGTCGATCACGTCGCTCCAGGCGATCTACGTGCCGGCCGACGACATTACCGACCCGGCTCCGCACACCGCGTTCGCTCACCTCGATGCCACGACGGTGTTGTCTCGCCCGTTGACGGCGCTCGGCATCTATCCGGCGGTCGATCCGCTCGATTCGACGAGCCGCGCGCTCGACCCGCAGATCGTCGGCGCCGAGCACTATCAGGTCGCCACCGACGTGCAGCAGATCCTGCAGCGCTACACCGACCTCCAGGACATCATTGCCATTCTCGGTGTCGACGAGCTGTCCGAGGAGGACAAGCTGATCGTCGCCCGGGCGCGGCGCATTCAGCGGTTCCTGTCGCAGCCGATGTTCGTGGCCGAGCAGTTCACGGGCCAGGCCGGGATCTACACGCCGATGGAGGAGACCATTGCTTCGTTCAAGGCGGTGGTCGACGGCGAGATGGACCAGTACCCGGAGCAGGCCTTCTACATGGTCGGCGGCGCCGACGACGTGAAGGCGAAGGCGAAGGAACTCGAGGTCTCTGCCTGATGGGAAAGATGTTCCGCGTCGATGTTGTCACCCCCGAGGCGGTGATCTGGTCGGGTGAGGCCGACATGGTCACCGCCCGGACCACGGAGGGCGATATCGGCATCCTCGCGGACCACGAGCCGACGATGGCGGCGCTCGCCACCGGTGCCGTGGTGATTCACCACGAGAGCGGCGTCACCTCGGCCGGCATCCACGGGGGCTTCCTTCAGATCTTCCGCAATGAGGTCACGCTCCTCACGGACTGGGCCCGCCTCACCGACGGCGGGTTGGAAGAGGCTCGAGAGGCCGCGGCAGCGCTCCGGGAAGAGGAGTCCTCAGGCAAGTAGTTGATCGAGCGAGGCCAGAAGCTACGAACCGATCGTGCCGACCATCGTGCCGGTGGCGCCGGCTTGGAGGCCCTCGA
>JAHEEL010000052.1 GCA_024640745.1 Actinomycetes bacterium | reverse complement strand
TGGGCGGCGACGGCTGCCGTGCCTACCCTTGCCGCAACTACCGTCGCCGCCGTCAGGGCCGCCAGCAGCGATGCGTTGCGAACGATCAGTGCTTTCCCCGCTCCCGCGAGAAGGCCGACGGCGCGTTGCTGCGGGCGCCCAAAGCTGATCGCGAGCGCCTCGCGTCTGGTCCCGAAGAACAGCAACGCGAACCATGCGGCGCCGAACCATTGCGCCGTCACCGTCGCCCAGGCGGCTCCGGCGATGCCCCAGCCAAGCCCAAAGATCAGGATCGGATCGAGCGCGAGGTTCACGGCGTTGAGCCCGAGCGTCACGATGAGCGGTGTCCGCGTGTCCTGATAGCCGCGAAACGCTCCGTGCCCGACCAAAATCACGAGGAGGGCCGGAACGGCGAGGGCCCGAATCCGCAAGTAGACGGCTGCGCTGTCCAGCACCTCAACGCCGGCGCCGAAAGCCCGCAGGAGCGGTTCGCTGAAGACGATGAGTCCGACCGAAGCGATCACGCCGCCGACCACGGACACGGCGAGCGCCGCAACCGTGAATCGCCCTGCTTCTGCCCGCTCACCGGCGCCGATCGACTGGGCGATGAGCGGCGTCACCGCATATTCCAGGAAGTTGAAGACGGCGAAGACGGCTACATAGATGGCCGACGCAATTGCCACTGCGGCCAGCGCCACTGCACCGAGGCGTCCGACGAATGCCGTGTCGACCAGCGATACGAGCGGATCCGCAGCGAGCGCGCCGAGCGCCGGCAGGCCGATCCGAATGATCTCGCGATCGTATGGACTCCGCCGGAACGCCTCGATCATGCTCCGGTCTTGTCTGGATACGGGCAGCGGTCGGCCAGCGGGCAGCCGACGCACAGGGGCTTGCGCGCATCGCAGACCTCGCGGCCGAACTGGATCAATCGCATCGACACTCCCTCCCAGTCTCGCTCCGGATAGAGCGCCCTGAGATCGAACTCGATCTTGACGGGATCGGACTCGGTGGTGAGTCGGAGCCGATGCGACACTCGCTTGACGTGGGTATCCACCGCGATCGCCGGAATGCCGAATGCCTCCGCCAGCACCACGCTTGCGGTCTTCCTGCCGACGCCGCGCAGGGTCACCAACTCGTCGAGGTCGTTCGGCACCACACCGTCGTACCGCTCGACGAGGTCCGCGGCCAGGGCAATGATCGACTTGGTCTTCTGCCGGTAGTAGCCCGTCGAGAACACCACCTGCTCGACGTCTTCTGGATTCGCAGCCGCAAGGTCGTCCGGAGTCGGCCAGCGCTCGAACAGCACCGGTGTCACCCGATTCACATTCGCATCGGTCGTCTGCGCCGACAGGACGGTCGCCACCAGCAGATTCCAAGGATCCGCGTACTCCAGCGCCGTCGAGATGTCGGGATAGCGCTTCTTGAGCCGGTTCAGGATGACGCGAGCATTGCGGCGTTCTTCAGCGGTCGGTTCGGCCATGACCGGACGGTAGCGGCACCGAGGCCTGCGATAGCGCGGGACCACAGGACCGAGACTCGAGGCAAGGGAGACCAGACAAGAGACTCGAGACATGAGATTCGAGACGGTCGCCCGGCCGCTTCATCGGGGTTCGGCCTCCGGAACCCGGAAGCCGTTCTCGAGAAACGATGCGGCCGATGGGAACTGCCACGGCCCACCGTCGATGGCGTCAGCCTTCGCGCTTCTGGCGCGCAACGACGGCTCCTGCGATGGCCAATAGCAGCATGCCGACAACCACGAACATCGCACCGAGGGTCGGATCCCCGCCGGTGGCGGTGCTCCACACCCATCCGGTTGCTCCCACAATGCTCATCGCGAAACCGACCGCGGCGAACCGCTTCGCACCTTCGCGCCGCCTCACGAGGAAATCCCACATGCCTGTTTCGCCTTGTCCCCATCGATCCTATCGAAAGGAACCCACGCCGGGACCTGTAATCGCGCGCTCCGGAGCGCTCCGGCAGGTGCGCTGCCGTCCGTCTACGCTGCGCACATGGATATCGCATCAATCGTTGCTGAACGGGGTCGGGTCTCCGGTGATCTCGTCCTGGTGGACGACTTCCTCAATCACCGTGTCGATCCGGTGATCATCGATGAGATCGGGCGCCAGATCGCTGAGCATTTCTCCGATCTCGCCCCCGACTTGATCGTCACGGCCGAGGCCTCGGGAATCCCCCCGGCCATGGCAACGGCGCGCCACCTGCCGGTACCGGTCGTCTACGCGAAGAAGTATCTCGGAGTCGGCGACCGACACACGTTCGCCCGCGAAGTGGTCTCTCCTACGAAGGGTGTTGAGTATCGGGTCGAGGTGGCTCGTCGAGCGCTCGAACCGGGTGGTCGCACGTTGATCGTCGACGACTTCCTCTCCGGCGGGCGCACGGCTGAGGCGCTCGGCCAAATCGTCGAGGAGTCCGGCGGACAAGTCTCCGGATTCGCCTTCGTCATAGAAAAGCAGTTCGCCGGCGGCCGAACGCTGCTCGAAGCGCACGACTGGGAGGTATGGTCGCTCGTGGAGATCGCCGGCATCGAAGACGGCAAGCCGGTGATCGCCAACCTCTAGACGGGACGACGTCGGCGGTCTCCCAAGGGTTCCCGCTCCCGAGGGCCTCTATCATCTCGGCGCTCGTCGGCACCGGGGCGGGCGTCGGCGCCGTCACCGCCGGAGGAGGCCGACCTCGTTGCAGCCGTAGGACCGAGCGAAGCTCACTGACCGGCTTCGAGCCGACGAATCAGCCGAACACAGACAGCAATGCCTCCCGACGCTGCGAGTAGCACGAAGATCAGGATCGCCAGCAGCTCGGGCCCGGCAAAGTACGACGTGGTGCACGTGCTCATACCGTCCGGGCAGAGGCCCCACCCGGTTCCGCCTGCGGCGAGGTCGGCGACCACGAGCAGCGGCGCCACGGCGGCGCCGAGCACGATCACGACCAGGACGCCAAGCAGGATTCGCAGAGCGATCAACACACGGTGCAGGCTACCCCGGATAGCCGGTTGCCCTCGCTCTCGCCGCGCTGCTACGGTCAAATCCCACTCATGTCATTCAACCCACCCTCCGCCGCTCCCCCGATGCCGCCGGGCTACTACGCCGAGCCGTTCACCGAAGACGAGCGGGCACTTCTCAGCCGGTTCTTCACGAACGTCGACGGCCCGGTGTACGGGATCATCAACCTACCCGAGGTCGTCAAGGGCGCACTCTTCGCCCGCTACAGCCGCTCCCCCCTCTCCGTTCGGCGACTCTTCCTCGACGAATTCGTCGCCGAGCCCGAGATCGGCATCCGGGCCATCGCCGAAGCGATGGATGCCGACGCGTCGAAGCTCGGCCTTGCGAAGGCCCGGGGCCTCTACGATCGGGTGTTCAACCAATACGGCGACGATTCCGTTGCACAGCTCGGCGGTGCGCACATCGCCTGCGAACAAGCTTCGAACGTCTTGACGAAGGTGCTCGAGTGGGGCCGCCTCGCGTCCTACCTCGAACAGTCGACACGGTACATCTTCTACGACAAACGGCTCGGCGACCGCTACCGCTACCACGTGCCTCGCGAACTCCGAGATACGCCGCTCGAACGCGAATTCGACCGCACAATGAACGCGGTCTTCGACACTTACTCTGAGCTCATCGGGCGTACCGTCCCGTTCTACGAAACGCTGTTCCCGAAGCAAGAGTCCGATTCGGCCTTCGTCTGGCGTTCGACGATTCGTGCCAAAGCGTGCGACGATCTCCGAGGGATGTTGCCGGCGGCAACCACGTCGAACCTTGGGATCTTCGGAAGCGGCCAGGCCTACGAGATGCTGCTGCTCCGAATGCGGGCGCATCCGCTTCGGGAGATCCGTGACTACTCGAACATGATGCTCGCCGAGCTGCGGAAGATGATCCCGTCGTTCTTGACGCGGGTCGACGTCCCCGACCGAGGAGGAGCGTGGAGCCAGTACTTGGCTTCGACGTCTGCGGAGTTGGCTCGGCACGCCGAGGCGCTCCGACTCGACGTCGACGACCGCCCCGAGGTGACGCTGGTCGATTGGGACCCGGACGGCGAGACGAAGGTGGCCGCCGCCTCACTCTACGCTGTGTCCGACCTTCCCGATGACCAACTCCTTGCGTATGTGCGCTCGCTCCCAGCGGTGGAACGCGACGATCTGATCCGAACGGCGGTGGGCTCCCGAACCAATCGACGGCACAAGCCGGGACGGGCCATGGAGCGCACATCGTATCGATTCGACGTGTTGTCGGACTACGGCTCGTTCCGCGACCTCCAGCGGCATCGCATGCTTACGATCGAGTGGCAGCGGCTGTCGACGCGCCACGGCTACACGACGCCCGGTGCGATCGACGACATCGGGGCAACGACTGCGTGGGACGAGGTGATGGAGCGGACGGCGGCACTCGCCGACCGGATTGCCGACATCCACGGGCCCGCAGTAGCCCAATACGCCGTGCCGTTCGCATACCGCATCCGCTACTACGTCGACATGAACGCCCGCGAAGCATTCCACCTCCTCGAACTACGCAGCCAGGCCTCGGGACACCCCGGCTATCGCAAAATCGCCCAGGAGATGCACCGATTGATACGCGACCGGGCCGGGCATCGTGTCATCGCCGACGCCATGCAGTTCGTCGACCACGACGACTACGCCCTGGCCCGGCTGGAAGAAGAGCGAAGGTCCGCTGCCAAGCGAGCCGCCCGCGGGATTGCCGACCGGTAGAGACAGAAGACACGAGACAACAGACACGAGACGGAAGACACGAGACAACAGACACGAGACGGGAGCGGCGAATCCGGTCTCGGCTCTAGCGTCTCGGGTCTAGCGTCTCGGGTCTCGGCTCTAGCGTCTCGGGTCTCGGCTCTAGCGTCTCTGATCTAGCGTCTCTCGTCTCGAGGCCTAGTCCTTCAGCGGTATCCGCAACACCAACGCGTCGTCTTCCAGGGCCCACTCGGCACGACCGACGAGCGAGTAGTCCACGAAGTCGTGCTCCGCGCTCTCGATCCAGGCCCGCCTTGCCTCACCCTCGAGCGGTGGAATCCCCCGTTCACGAACCGCCGCAGCCCGCTCACGGAACCGCGCGAGGAACTCGTCGACATTCAATTGCGCCATTGCAGCCTCCTGGTTGACCGATTGCAGCGTACCCGACGCCGATGTGCCACCCCCCGGCAGAGCCGCCGCCACATGCCGACTACCCTCGGAGCATGCTCGATCGACGGCTCCTCTTCGTCTCAGGAAAGGGGGGCGTGGGCAAGTCGGCCGTTGCTGCCGCGCTCGGCATCGTGGCAGCGCGCCGCGGCAAGCGGGTGCTTGCGATCTCGATGACCGACCGGGCCGGCCTGGCCGCGCACCTTGGAGTCCCGAAGCTCACGTATGATCCGCTGCAGGTCCGGCCCGGCCTCTACGCCGCGGTCGTCGACCGCTCCCGGGCCCTCGACGAATACCTCGGCCTGCAACTCCATGTTGTTCGGTCGCTGCCGACGCGCCAGCTCTCCAACGCGCTCAGCGTTCTCGCCGACACCGCACCCGGTATCCGCGAGATCGTCACCATGGGCAAGCCGATCTTCGAGGTCTGGCGCGAGGAATGGGACCTCGTGATCGTCGATGCCCCTGCGCTCGGGCAGCTCCAGTCGTACCTTGCCGCGCCGCAGACCATAACGGGCCTCGTTCCAACGGGGGCGGTCCAGGAGCAAGCCGCGCGTCTCGAGTCGACGCTCTCCGATCCGTCGACAAGCGGCCTGCTGCTCGTGACGATCCCCGAGGAGCTCGCGGTGCTCGAAACGAGGGAAGCAATCGTGCACATCGACTCCCACCGGCAGATCGTGATCGCCGGCGTCATTGCCAACCGTGTGCTGGAACCGCTCGGAATCGCCACCGCGACGGTTGCCGCGGTTCCGGATGGTCCCCCCCGTGCGGCCGGCCTTCTCCATGCCGGGCTCGTTGAGGCGCAGTCGACTTGGCTCAATTCGATCCCGGACGATCCGCGCCTTCCATTCCTCTTCGGATTCCACACCCCGGGAGAGGTTGCGGAAAGGCTCGCCGAGCTCTGTGAGGAATTCGTGTGAGCGCCGATACGCAGACCATCATCGTCACCGGCGCAGGAGGCGTGGGGAAGACCACGATCTCCGCGGCCATGGCGATGCGGATGGCAGGCCCGGATCGCCGAACGGTTGTGATGACCGTCGATCCCGCCCGCCGCCTCGCCGACGCGCTCGACCTTCACGAGCTGTCCAACGAGCCATCTCCGGTTCCCGGCGTGGACGGCCTCTGGGCGTCCACCCTGGATGCCAGCGCGTCGTGGGAGGGTGTTGTGCACCGCTACAGCGATCCGGAAGTAGCCGACCGCTTGCTCACCAACCACTACTTCCGGGCCATCGCCGACCGCTTCCCCGCTGCGCAAGCCTTCGCCGCCACGGAAACCATGTCCACGATGATCGAGTCGGGGCGATGGGACGCCATCGTGGTCGACACCCCACCTTCGGCCGGCGGGCTTGACTTCTTCCTCGCACCTTCTCAAACAGTCGACCTGATCGGCGGGAAGCTCCTGCATTGGCTCACCGGCGCGCAACTCCCCGGACGACGCTTTCTGTACCGGTTCACCGGGCGTCCAATCTTGAAGATCGCGGATACGATCCTCGGCGGAGCGCTCCTCGAGGACGTTGCCGAGTTCCTGCTCGATCTCCGCACCATGTACGACCGACTTGCGGCCAGGGCTGCAACGATTCAACGACACCAGCGGCGAGCCACGACCGTGGTCGTGACGACTGCGGACCCGGCGCCCGTCGCCGAGGTGCTGCGCTTCTTCGAGGAGCTGACGGATGTATCGGTCGAGCCGTCCGGTGTTCTCCTCAACCGCGCGCTGCCGGTCGGATGGGCCGACGCCGCCCGGCGCCCCATTCGCAACATCCCCGACGCGGATGTCCGCGCGACGCTCAAGGAGAACCTCACGCGCTGGGGCGGCGAGGCTCGCCGGCAGGCCAGTGCCATGGAGGGCATCGCGGGACGCTACGGTGTGCCGCTGCTCACGGTGCCCTGGGTCGCGGAACCGCCGACGGCCGTGGAGAATCTGACCCAGCTCCTCGACGGCGTTGCAGGACTCGACGACCTGCTCTGAGTCGCTCAGGCGCTAGAGGACGACGGAGGGCCCGAGCAGCTCGCGCAGCTCGGCGAAGAGCGCCGTGCGCGGCTCGACCCGATGGTCGTTGCCGAGCTGGATGACCCGCTCGTCGTTCTCCGACGTCATGTGGAGGAACACGCCCGCATTCCCGGGGTGATTCGCGAGGACGGTGCGCAGCTGCTCGACGGTGGCACGCGACATCCGGGTCGCGGGGACGCGCAACCGAACAACGGAGTCGATGTCGAAGCGTGGCTCCTGGATCTGCTGCGCAATCATCTTGACATCGTCACCGCGATGGTCGACGCGGCCCGTGATCACGAGCACGGCGTCCTCCCGGATCATCGGACCGTATTCCACGACCGTACGCGGGAAACAGACCACCTCGATAGAACCCTGGAGATCCTCGAAACTGAAGAAGTACATCGGGTCCCCCGCCTTCGTGTAGCGGGTGCTGAGCGCACCGACCACGCCACCGATGGTTGCCGTCGCCTTGTCTTCCATCTCCCACATGCCCGGGACCGATGTGGAGCACATCGCCTCGATCGTCTTCTCGATGCCGAGCAGCGGATGGTCGGAGACGTAGAGCCCGAGCATCTCCTTCTCGAATCCGAGTTGGACCTTCTTGTCCCACTGAACGTCGGGGACGGCCAGGCCGACGCTGTCGACCCCGGCATCGTCACCTCCGAACAGGCTGTACTGACCCATCTCTTCGGCTCGGCGACGAGCGATGGTGGCGTCAAGCGTGTCATGTGCCACTTCGAGGAGCCCTCGGCGACTGTGCCCGAGCGAATCGAATGCTCCGGCCTTGATCAGCGATTCGATGGTGCGCTTGTTCAACACGCTCACGTCGACACGGTCGACGAAATCGCCGAAGTCGCCGAACGGTCCGTTCTCAGCTCGTTCGCCGACGATCTGAGCGACGACCGCCTCACCCACGTTCCGAACGGCCGACAGGCCGAACGCGATCGCCCCATCGACGCCAACGAAGTCGGACTCGGACACATTCACATCCGGGACGTGTACCGGGATCCCCATGATGCGGCATTCGTGGAGGTAGATCGCCGTCTTGTCCTTGTCCCGCTTGACGGCCGTCAGCAGTGCGGCCATGTACTCCGCCGGGTAGTGAGCCTTGAGCCAGGCGGTCTGATAGGCGACGAGCGCGTACGCGGCGGAGTGAGACTTGTTGAAGCCGTAGCCGGCGAAATGCTCGATGAACCCGAAAAGGCTCCTGCCGAGGTCCTCGGGATGCCCGTTGCCAACGCAGCCGGCGACGAAGGCATCCTCCTGCTCCTTCATCACGGATGGGATCTTCTTGCCCATGGCCTTGCGGAGCATGTCGGCTTCGATCATCGAGAAGCCGGCCATCTTCTGCGCGGTCTGCATGACCTGCTCCTGGAAGACCATGATGCCGAAGGTATCGGACAGGATCTCGGCGAGGTCATCGTGCGGGTACTCGATCTCCGCCTTCCCGTTCTTCCGATCGGCGTACTCCAGGTGCATCCCGGCTCCCAGGGGACCCGGGCGGTAGAGCGCATTCAGCGCGACCAGGTGCTCGAACACCTCCGGCTTGAGGTTCCGCATGAGTGCCCGCATCGGGCCGCCCTCGAACTGGAACACCCCCATCGAGTCGCCCCGCTGCAGCATCTCGAAGACCAGCGGATCGTCGAGCGGCACCGAGTCGATGTCGGGCCGCACTCCGGTGTTGCGCTCGACCAACTCGAGGGCTCGCTCAATCGTGGTCAGGTTGCGCAGGCCGAGGAAGTCCATCTTGAGGAGTCCGAGCGCCTCAACCCCGTGCATCTCATACTGCGTGACGACCTCGGCGTCTTCACCCTTGCGCTGCACCGGTACCACGTCGGTGAGCGGATCAGGCGAAATCACGACGGCGGCGGCATGGATGGAGTCTTGACGTCGCAGACCTTCGAGCCCTCGAGCGGTCTCGACCACCTCTCGAGTGACGGGGTCGGAGTCGTAGAGCTCCCGCAGTCCCGCTGCAGCCTGGTAGTAGTCGCGATCGGCCTGCGGCGCTTCGCGGCCGGGGTCGACGAGGCACTGGGCCAGCGTGGCGTCCTTGCCGAGGATTGCGGGTGGCATCAGCTTCGCGGCACGATCACCGATGCCGTAGGAATGGCCGAGCACCCGGGCGGCGTCGCGGATCGCCTGCTTGCCCTTGATCGTCGAGAACGTGATGATCTGCGCCACGTGGTCGGAGCCGTAGCGCTCGGCACAGTACTGAATCATCTCACCGCGATACCGCTCGTCGAAGTCCATGTCGATGTCGGGCATCTGGCGGCGCCCGGGGTTCAGGAATCGCTCGAAGATCAGCCCGTAGGCGATGGGATCGAGATCGGTGATCTGCAGGCAGTAGGCCACAATCGACCCTGCGGCGCTGCCGCGGCCCGGTCCGGTCCGGATGCCCCGCTTCCTCGCATGCTGGATCAGATCCCACACGATCAGGAAGTAGGCGGAGAAGCCCATCTCGGCAATGACGCGCAGCTCGTAGTCGATTCGCTCTGCCGTCTCCCGGTCGAGGTCGCCGTAGCGGCGCCGAGCTCCCTCCAACACCAGTCTGCGGAGATAATCGTCTTCGTTCGTGCCGGCAGGGACCGGGAACTGTGGGAGCAGGATCTTGCCGAACTCGAGGTGCGTGTCGACCCGCTCCGCGATCAGAAGCGAGTTGTCGGCGGCACCCGGATATCGGTCGGCAGGGAACCGATCGCGCATCTCTCGCGCCGTCTTGATGTAGAACTCGTCCGATGAGAATCGGAACCGATCCTGATCACTCTTGTTGGCCCCCGTCTGAATGCACAACAGCACATCGTGGGCGTCCGCTTCGTGCGCATAGGTGTAGTGGCTGTCGTTCGATGCGAGCAGTGGCGCCCCGATGTCCCTCGAGATCTGCAGCAGATCCTCCATGATCCGCTGCTGCCCCTCGATGCCGTGGTCCTGGACTTCGATGAACCAGTTGTCACGGCCGAAGATGTCCTGGTACATGGCCGCCGCCTCGAGCGCGGCATCGAAGTCTCGGACCTGGCCGACGTTGCCTTCCTCGCTGGTGGCGTCCGGCGCCAGGAGCTGCGGCACGTGGCCTCCAAGGCATCCGGATGCCGCGATGATTCCTTCGCTGTGCTCGGCGAGGAGTTCGCGGTCCATCCGCGGCTTGTAGTAGTAGCCCTCCAGGTACGCGCGCGAAGCGAGCTTCATCAGGTTGCGGTAGCCGGTCTCGTTCTCGGCGAGTAGCGTGAGGTGGTAGCGCTTGTCCTCTCGTCGCGGCAAGCGATCGAATCGAGACCCCGGTGTCAGGTAGGCCTCGATGCCGAGGATCGGCTTCACGCCGACGGCGAGCGCCGCCTTCGTGAAGTCGATCACGCCGTACAACACGCCGTGGTCGGTGATTGCGATCGCAGGTTGACCGTCGGCCGCGGCGGCCTGCACCATGTCGTTGACACGCGCCGCACCGTCGAGCATCGAGAACTCGGAGTGGACGTGCAGATGGGCGAAACCGTCGCGAGACAACGAGGCTCCTCGGTGGTTGAACTACAGCTATGTAAGCACGACCCGCGAGGCGATGCGAGACCGACTCCGATCCGTCTCCACGCGGCCTATCCTCGGAGCATCTTGCATTGAAGGAGCAGCATGCGCATCGGAATCCTGACGGGTGGCGGCGACGTTCCCGGCCTGAACCCCTCGATCAAGTCGGTCGTCAACCGCGTCGCTCATGAAGGCCACGAGGTGGTCGGCATACGACGCGGTTGGGGCGGTCTGCTGAACGCGAATCCTGCCGATCCGGAGTCGATGGCGGAGAACTTCGTCGACCTCACTCCCGTCTCCGTGCGGACCGTCGACCGAAGCGGCGGCACGTTCCTGCACACGAGCCGCACGAATCCGGCCAAAGTCCGACGCAGCGAGTACCCCGAGTTCCTCGGAGACCCGCCGGAGGGCGACGGTCCCTTCGACGTCACCGACCATGTGCTGCGCGTCCTCGAGGCCAAGAGGATCGACGTGCTCATCCCGATCGGTGGCGACGACACGCTCTCGTACGGCCTCCGGATGCACGAAGAGGGCGTTCCCGTCATCGCCATTCCGAAGACCATGGACAACGACGTCCACGGCACCGACTACTGCATCGGCTTCTCGACGGCGGTCAGTCGCGGCGTCGAGTTCATCCACAACCTGCGCACCAGCACCGGAAGCCACGAACGGATCGCCATCGTCGAGCTCTTCGGACGGTATTCGGGTGAGACCTCCCTCATCACCGCCTACCTTGCCGGCGTCGACCGCGCATTGATCTCGGAAGTGCCCTTCGACATCGATCGCCTCGCCGAGCTCGTCATGCGCGACAAGACCGAAAACCCGTCTCACTACGCCATGGTCACGATCTCGGAAGGGGCGACCATTCGAGGTGGCGAGATGGCACTCTCCGGCGAGACGGACGCGTACGGTCACCGCAAGCTCGGCGGGATCGGCCAGATCACGGGCGAGCTCCTCAAAGAGCGCACCGGCCAGGGCATCATCAACCAAACGGTCGGCTATCTCATGCGGTCGGGTCGGCCCGACTCCCTGGATCTCATGGTCGCAATGAACTACGCGGTGATGGCAGCCGACTTGGCCATCGAAGGGGCATCGGGGCGCATGGTGTCGCTCCGCGGTGGCACGTACACCCACGTCCCGATCTCGGTCACCGGCGAGGGCGTCAAGCGCGTCGACGTCACCGAGCTCTACGACGCCGTGAACTATCGGCCGAAGCTGCGCCACGTCACCGGCAAGCCGATGTTCCTCTACTAGTTCGTGGCTCTCACGGCAGTCGGGTCGCAGTATTGGGCGCGGCATCAGGGAGCAGAGAGGTCGCTCGATCGGCCGTCCTGACTCACCGCGAGGTTCGTGGCAGCGGCCGCCTCGCACTCCGGAGGCTGGGGTCAGTTGTACGCGCAAACCGTCTCCACACCGATCAATCCCAATTGGCCGGATGACAATCGGAGGCAAGCAAGGGAAGCTTCGCCGGATCGAGCCTGAGGTGGGCCGTTGAAGTGTCAATCGGCCACCTCGCCCCGTTGAACTTGGGGCAGGACCGATGAGCCGGTCGAAGATTCGTTGGTGGGTGCGCAGCCTTCCACCTATCCATGATCCGAGCACGAGCGGTGTGCGGGGTGACGCCGTGGGCAACAGCAGCATGCGGTGGGTCGCGGATGATCGGTCCGACGTCGACGTGGCTGGTCCCCGCCCCCACTTTCCCGGTAGACCGGTGGTGTCCTGACGAGCCCCCGCTTCGCAACCGGAGCAGTAGGCTCTCCGCC
>JAHEEL010000216.1 GCA_024640745.1 Actinomycetes bacterium | reverse complement strand
CCGGACTCATCGCTCCACGGTCGCGCGTATGCCACGTAGGGCGGATAGAGCTCGTCGGTGGGATCGGGCCCGGGTACCGATGGTGGGTTCACGGGGGTAGTGTCATCCACGAGGTCGATTGTATGCCCCACGAACAGCTATCCCAGCAGCCAGATCTGGTTGCCGTATCACTTGATCCAGTGAATCCGGCGGAGGTCGTTGCGTCCGTCGCAGCACCCGACGCGGGCGCCGTGGTGCTCTTCGTGGGGACGGTCCGCAACCACTCTCCGGGGCGAACCGGGGTGACCCATCTCGAGTACGAGACGTACGGCGAGCAGGTGATCGACAAGATTGCAGAGATCGTTGCCGAGGTTCGCGATCGGTGGCCGGTGACCCGAGCGGCGGCCATTCATCGGATAGGCGAGCTGGGCGTTGGAGAGATCTCCGTCGCGGTCGCCGTATCGTCGCCGCATCGGTCTGATGCGTTCCCGGCCGGGCGGTATCTGATCGACGAGATCAAGGCGCGGGCACCGATCTGGAAGAAGGAGCACTGGTCCGGCGGCTCCGAATGGGTGCGGGAGGACCTCCATCACGCCTGATTCCCCACCCGATGTCGATCGCGAGGCACTGGTCCGGCTGCTCGACGACCCGGTTCCGTATCTCGAGCACGGCGACCCGATGGTCCGCCGACTTGCGATCTCCAGCTGCGTCGCATCGGGGATCGAAGACCGGTCGGCAATGATCATCGGCCGACTCGCCGTCGACGATGACGATGGAGCGGTTCGCGCGATGGCCGCCGAGGCGCTTGGCGGCGCCGGCGAGAATGCACGTGCCATCCTCGAAGGGGCGCGTCGTGACGAAGACCCGCGCGTGGTCGAGGCCGTCGCCACCGCGTACGGCGAATTGCGGCACGAAGCTGCGGTCCCGTGGCTGATCGAGGTTGCCGCAGGTGACGGGGATCGCGCTGCTCGCGAGGCCGCGGTCGCGGCGCTCGGAGCTATCGGGGACGATGCGGCGCTGGACACGCTCTTGGCGCTGGTTGCGTCGGCACCGCCCCAGGTACGACGCCGGGCGGTCGTGGCGCTGACCGTCTTCGACGCCCCCGAGGTCGAGCCGGCGATCCGTGCGGCGGCCCGGGACCGAAACCCGTCGGTCCGCGAGGCCGCCGAGATGGTGGTGGGCCGCCAGCCCGACAACTAGCGCGTACCCCGCGGGGGTACCGCGACATGGGACGTCGCGAGCCCACAGAACGAGATCAGGATTCCGTCCGTTTCGTCTTGTATGCCCGGTTTCGCCTTGTGAACCCGGGATGCCGAATAGGACGTCACCATCCCCGCGTACGCGAAATCGGTTGTTCCAGCGAGCGGCGTTTCGAGTCTCTAATGTGAGACAGGGCCGGAGAAGCTGGAGGCGATGGGGCAGTGACGACCACGCTCGAACAGACGGGTTCTTCCGATCTCTCCGGCGCCTATCGCACGATTGCGCTGATGGTTCGGGAACGGTCCCAATCACACCCGGACAGTGTTGCGATGCGCGACAAACTGTTCGGCATCTGGCAAGAGCGCACCTGGGCCGAACTCTGGGACGAGGTCGTTCTCGTGGCCCACGGACTCCTGGCGTTGGGCGTGAGGCGGGGTGACGTGGTTTCGATCCATTCGGAAGACCGACCCGAGTGGGTCATCTTCGATCTCGCGGCGATCGCGATCCGGGCGATGTCGACCGGCCTCTACCCGACGAACCCGACGGCTGAGGTGCGGTACCTCGTCAACGACTCGGGTGCTGCCGTTCACCTTGCCGAAGACCAAGAGCAGGTCGACAAGGTCGTGGAGGCGGGGAGCGACGCCTTCCCGGATGTGACCACGGTCATCTACCTCGAGCCGCGGGGACTGCGGGCCTACGACGATGAGCGTCTGCTCTTCTGGGACGATTTCCTGGATCTCGGTCGCGTCCATCGAACCGAGCATCCGGGGGCCGTCGCCGAGGCGATGGCCGCAGCGGAGCCCGACGACATCGTCACGCTGGTCTACACCTCCGGCACCACCGGTCCGCCGAAGGGCGCGATGCTCACCAACGCGAATGCGGCGTTCGCGATCGACAGCATCATCCTTGCGAAGGACCGAGCGCCCGACGGAGAGGTCCCCGGGCCCAACGACCTGATCCTCACGTATCTCCCGCTTGGCCACGTCGCAGAGCGGATCATGTCCACATGGACCATGTGCTCCACCGGCGCCGTCCTGAATTTCGCAGAGTCGATCGAGACCGTCCAGGCCAATTTGCAGGAGGTCCAACCGACGCTCTTCTTCGCCGTGCCGCGCATCTGGGAGAAGATCCACGCGACCATCCTCATCAAGCTGAACGATGCCACGTTCTTGAAGCGCGTCGTCAACGCCTTCGGCCTCAAGCTTGCCGGTTACGTTGGCAGAAGCCGGGTCGCGAATGCAGGGGAGTACACGTTCGGAGCTCGTCTCGCCTATTGGCTCGGCAATGTGATCATGTTTCGTGCCCTGAAGGAGCGCGTCGGCCTCCGCCGCTGCCGTTGGGCCGGGACGAGCGCGGCACCGATCGCCCCGGAGGTCATCGAGTTCTTCATGGGCTTCGGTGTGCCGATGTACGAGCTCTACGGGATGACCGAAAACAGCGCGGTCGCCACCCTCAACTTCGCCGGCCGGGTGAAGGTCGGGACCGTCGGCGAGCCCTACCCGGGCATCGGTCTTCGTCTCGCCCCCGACACGGGTGAGATCCAGACGAAGCATGCCGGCAACTTCCTCGGCTACTGGAACAAGCCGGAGGCGACCGTCGAGACTTTCACCGACGACGGGTGGTTGAAGACCGGCGACGTGGGCGTCTGGGTCGACGGGACCCACATCAAGATCATCGATCGAATCAAGCACATCATCATCACGTCGGGCGGCAAGAACATCTCGCCGTCGGAGATCGAGAACAGCCTCAAGACGTCGCCGTTCATCAAGGAGGCGATGGTGATCGGCGACGGGCGCAAGTACCTGACCGCCCTGATTGCGATCGAGTACGACGTCGTCGGCAACTGGGCCCTGTCCAAGAGCATTCCATACACGACGATCCGCGACCTCAGCGAGAAGCCGGAAGTCGTCGACCTGATCCAGGGCATTGTCACGGAGACAAACGAGAAGTTTGCCACCGTCGAGCAGGTCAAGGCCTTTCGCTTGATCCCGAAGGAGTTGGACCACGAGGACGGCGAACTCACGGCAACGCAGAAGGTCAAGCGCCGGGCCATGGAGGGCATGTTCTCCGACCTCATCACCGGGATGTACGAGTCGTGATACCAGCGCTTGCGGTGGTGGCTCAGGTCGGCAGTCAGAACGCCGCTGAGAAGCTCGCCAACGCGACCGCCAGCGGTATCGCGCTCGGGGCCATCTATGCGCTCCTGGCCCTCGGTCTCGTCCTGATCTACAAGGCGACGCAAGTGCTCAACTTCGCACATGGAGCGATCGCCGCGCTCGGTGCGTTCTTCGCCGCCTACCTCGCCACCATCGTCAACTTCCCCGGGCGCTA
>JAHEEL010000051.1 GCA_024640745.1 Actinomycetes bacterium | reverse complement strand
GAGGCTGCGAGAGAGCAAGCTGTGCGGTGCGATCGGTGTCAGGACCAGCGCCTCGAGCTCCGGATCAACAACAGGCCCTCCGGCCGACAGGGAATAGGCAGTCGAACCGACCGGCGTTGCAACGATCAACCCGTCGGTGCGGTAGTCGGCGAAACGGTGACCGTTGATGGCTACACCGATCTCGATGATGCGTTCACTCACGACCTTCTCGATGACGACGTCGTTGATCCCGGCGGCTTCGAAGCCATCGCCGCGGACCGCGACCGTCATCACCGAGAAGACCCGCAGCCGTCCGGAAGCAAGCGCATCGGCAAAGGCCCCGATCTCGTCGACGCCGAACTCTGCGAGGTAGCCGACGCGCCCTACGTTGATGCCGCCGATGGGGATTCCTCGGTCCATGGCAAGGGCCGCGGCCCGGAGCACCGTCCCATCACCGCCGACCCCCACGACGGCGTCGATCGCCGTCGGCAGGATGTCGGTGTCGACCATGACGGCCTCCACATCTCGCGCCGCGCACGCCGCAACGAGCGTCGCTGCCGCTTCGGCTGCGTGTGGCTTCTCGTCGTGGACCACCAGGGCGATTCGCTTCACGGAAGGCTCTCCTCGAGGACAACGCGTTGTACGGTACCGCGATCGATGCGCCGTTCGGTGATCCTGCCGTGAATGAGGAACTCTCGATTGCCCTCGGTGCCTCGGATGCTTGATTCGACGAGCCCGACGACGCCGATGTCCACGGCAGCCAGTGCATCGGCAGCTTGGACGATTGCTGCGACATGGATCTCGGGATCGCGGATGATCCCGCCCTTCCCGACGAGATCGCGGCCGACCTCGAACTGAGGTTTGACAAGCAGCACCCAGTCGGTGTCTTCGGCGCCGAGGGCGACCAGCTGCGGTGCGACGCGTGCAAGCGAGATGAACGAGAGATCCGCCACGACGAGATCGAACGGCGCACCCAGCGCCGACGGATCGGCGTGGCGGATGTTCGTCCGCTCCACCACCGTTACCCGTGCATCGCTCCGAATTCGGTGGTGAAGCTGCCCATACCCGACATCGAGAGCGACGACCGACGCGGCCTCACGCTGGAGGAGGCAGTCGCTGAATCCGCCGGTCGACGCCCCGACGTCGATTGCCGCCCGGCCGGCGACCGGGACGTCGAACGACGCAAGAGCGCCTTCGAGCTTCGCTCCCGCCCGGCTGACGTAGCGCGGCGGCGGGCCCTCGATGGACAGCGGCTCGTCGGGCGCCACCAGGGTCGAAGGCTTGGGTGCCGGGTTTCCCCTGACGCGCACCCGGCCCGTGTCGATCATCGACCGCGCAACCGATCGCGACGGAACAAGCTTGCGACGCACGAGTTCGGCGTCGAGCCGTCGCCTCGTCAGGACGCAACGCTCCCGCTGCCTCCGTCGATATCGTCGAGCGAACGCTCGAGGCGACGGGCGATCTCCTCCGCAGTCTCCGACGCGTCTGCGGCATCCACCGCTTCGAGATGCTCCTCGAGGGCATCGAGCTCTTCGACGGGATCTGCCGGCACCTCGCGTTCAGGTTCGTTCATGGCTCCATTATCCCTTTCGCCGCAGCGCTCGGGCGGACATCGGCGCTGCGAGGTCTGCGATCGATTCGAGCACGTAGTCCGGCTGCAGATCGTCCGGTACGTCGCCTGCAGCGTGGGTGACACCGCTGAGGACCAGGATCGTGCCCCAACCCGCGGCCTTGGCCATCGCGAGGTCGGTCTCCGGACGATCGCCGATCACCCAGACCTCGGGGTGTCGGACCCGCAATGCGACGAGACGAACCATCGGAGGGTTTGGCTTTCCGCACACAACGGGTAGCACACCCGTCGCACGCTCGACCGAAGCCACGAGAGCACCGCATCCCGGATACTGGCCGTCGGGCATCGGGTAGGTTGCATCGTCATTCGTCGCGATGAAGCGTGCGCCGCGTCGCACGGCGAGCACCGCTTCCGTCAACCGCTCGTAGGTCAGCCCGCGATCGAGTCCGACGACGACCGCGGTCGCCTGCTCGTGATCGGAGGTGACCCTGATGCCGCGATCAATGAGCGTTCGTGCGAGTCCGTCGGATCCGAACACGAAGCAGACCTCGTCATCGTCAACGAGCAGTTCCGCCGCTGCAAGTCCGGAGGTGATGATCGCTGCGGGCTGCGCTGTGAATCCGGTGCGCCGGGCGATGTTCTCGATCACCGTGTCCACGGCGCGGGACGAATTGTTGGTAGCAAACAACACCTGATGCCCGGCTCCTTCGAGTGCCTCGAGCGTTACTCGGGCGCCCGGAACGCTCACAGCGTCGACGTAGACGACACCGTCGAGGTCGAAGACGAACGTCTTCGGACGCCCGTCGAGGAGATCCCCGGTCACGGCCGTGACCCGTGGTCGGCGGCGACATCGACGGCATCCGACCGGTGCATCGTGATCGAGCGCGCCTTGAACCCACTCGATTCGAAGAAGTTCTTCGCCATCCGGTGGCCGGGGCTCACCCGGGCATCGAAACGGTCGACGCCGCGTTCCTCAAAGCATGCCAGGGCCACACCGAGCATCGCGGCGCCGACGCCAACGCCGCGCGCCGCGTGATCGGTGAAGATCAGCTCGATGGCGCCGATGTGCTGGTCGGCCAGCGGTGCAAGCAGGGGCTTCTCCAGCCCCACGAGAAACCCGACCACGACGCGGTCGATCTCGCCGACGACGACCACTGCATCTCGTCGATCGAGCAGAAGACCCAAGGCAGCCTCGACCGGTTCAGCGAGGCCGTCCGCATACGGCCAGATCGGTCGAATGAGGCGCTGTTCCTCGGCCAGCTCGCCGTACATTCGCAGCAGCTCGTCGAGGTCGGCGGCCGCGGCACGGCGCGCTCCAACGCGCATGAAGAGTTCGGCGGTCATGGGGACATGATGGCCGAGAACGCGACGGAATGAGAAGAAGGACCGAGACTCGAGACACAAGATTCGAGACACAAGACAGCGAGCCGTGTGTGATGTCTCGTATCTAGCGTCTCGTGCCTCAGACCTCGTGTGGAGCTACCGGCGACTGGTGGCTCGCGAACGACGAGACGCGCCGCTCCCGCCTTGCCTGCCATCCCCATCGGGTCACCAGCCTCATGGCCTCGACGGCGATGCCGGTGGACATCTTCGACGACCCGACCGTGCGCTCTCGGAACACGATCGGGACTTCGGCGATGCGCAGCCCGGCACGCCGCGCCCGCCACGTCATCTCAACCTGGAACGCGTAACCGGATGCCTCGCAGGTGCCGGGGTCGAGCACACGGACGGCATCGGCGCGGAAGGCGCGAAACCCGGCGGTTGCATCGTTGATCTCGATTCCGAGCATGAGCGACGCGTATCGATTGCCCCCTTTGGAGATGGCCTTCCGATGCCACGGCCAGCCCTCGGTTCCGCCGCCCGGCACATACCGGCTTCCGATCGCGACATCGGCTCCACCGTCGATCGCCTCGACAAGGCGCGGGAGATCGGCCGGATCGTGAGAGAAGTCGGCATCCATTTCGCAGAAGATCTTCCCGCCGAGCGCCTGCGCCTGCGCGAAGCCTGCGGCATACGCCCGGCCGAGGCCTGCCTTGTGATCCCGATGGAGCACGGAGACCCCGCGGTCGCGTGCGGTGAGCGCGTCGACACGTTCGCCCGTTCCGTCCGGTGATGCGTCGTCAACGATCAGCAGGCGATAGCCGTGGCGACGAACCGACGCCGCGATTCCTTCGATGGTGTCGATCTCGTTGTAGGTGGGGACGATCACCACGACGTCGGCCGGCGCGGTGACGTTCGGAGGGTGCTCTCGCGAGCGGACTGCCGGGACTGGCTCCATCCTTCAAACATCGGACCCTGCCCGGCAAAGCTTGACACCCTTTGCAGGACGAACCACGCTGCGCAGGCGACATCAGCTCAGCTCGCGCAGTCTTTGCAGATCTTCTTGCGCGGGTTCGCCAGTTGGCTTGTCTTGAGCACGAGAAAACAGCTCGAGCAGACGAACTCGCCGTCGCTGGCTTCGATGACGCCTTGCTGGTCCATCGCCAGCTCGGCTCGTCGGATCGCCCGCATCTCCGCCGCCTCGTCTACGGCCAGCGTCTCGGTCGTCTCGTCCTCCGTGAGCATCTCGAGTTCTTCGGCCTCGAGCTCGTCGAATGCCTCGTCATCGGTCTCGCCGTCGGCATCCTCGTCTTCATCTTCATCGGTTGGCTCGTCCGCTTCGGCATCCTCGTCGGCATCGAGCAGGACGTCATCATCGATTTCGTCGTCGATATCTTCGGCAAGCAAATCGATGTCGTCCGGCATGTCCTCATCGGGATCCGGAATGTCCTCACCAGCGTCGTCGTCGACGAGATCGTCGGTGGCCATGGGTACAACCTCCTGCGGCCGGGGAGCATACACCGGCATTCCGCATCCGGCGACAGATTCAGATCTTGAAGTTCAGCAGCCCCGACTTGACTTCCGCGGTAAACGCGCCGGTGCCGACGATCTCGCCGTCCGCCTCAACGAGCCAAGACGCCGGCACGTCCACAGCGACGATCCCACCCGTCGTGCGACGGACCGCCGGGTGCGTCAGATGCGTACCGCGAACGACGCGACGCAGCACCGCGGGCGCACTGCGCCGCGAGCCGGAGAAGACCTGAACATCGAATCGTCCATCCATCGCGGCAGCCCGCGGGGCAACGTTCATGCCCCCGCCGAAGAACTGACCGTTCGCCAGCACAACGTTCCACGCGAGCGCATTGATCGTCCTCCCATCGCACGCCACGCGAACCTCGCTGGGATTGGTGCGCGCGAGCGCCGACCAGAATCCCGCGAGGTAGCGGCGCGATCCCAACAGATCGGGGAAGCGCGCGGCCTCGACCACGGTGCGGGCACCGATGCCCGTGTTCGCTGCATTGAGGAAGTATCGGGTCCCGAAGGTGCCACTCAACAGCCCAACGTCAACGGCGTAGTCCGTATCCGTCACCAAATGGTCTGCGGCGGCCTCCAGGTCGTTGGGGATGCCGAACGTTCTGATGAAGTCACTTCCAGAGCCGGCCGGAAGAATGCCGAGCGTCGGCGATTCGTCCCAGTCATGTTCGAAGAGCGCGTTCAGGACCAGGTTCGCGGTCCCATCGCCGCCAACCGAGACGAAGCTGGCGTACCCGCGCTCCCGACCCTCGGCGATGATCGAACGGATCGCCTCGCCGGAGTCGGATACTCGGAGCTGGTAGTCGACCGACCGATCGCCAAGCGCTGCGGCAACCCGCTCTTCCCGCCCGTGGCCGCGCCCGGCGCCGGGATTGACGACCACCCACCAGCCGGTCATGCGTGCCCACCCACCGCAACGATGCCCCGGTCGGTCGCCGAGATCGCAGTGGCGGCGACCGCGGCGAGTCCGGGGAACGCGTCGCGGATCTGACGCATGAGATCGAGGAGTTGGCGGCAGTTCCGCACGAAATCCCCCGCTGCGAAGTCGTCGCCGCCGAACAGGTCCTCGAGATCGGCGCCGGAGGCCCAGCCATACGCTAACGGGGCGAAGCCCGCCTGTGGCTCCCGCGTGTTCGGAACGCCCATCCGATCCTCGACGGCGGACAGGCGCTGCCACGCCCCCTCGATCAGCCCGTTCCGTTCAGCGACGACACCGAAGAGTCGAGCTCCGTCCGGGTCGGCGATCCGCGGCTCGAACGTGAACAGCGAAACGACGGAGGCGAACTCCGCCGGCCTCAGACCACCCAAGTGCCCAGCGGCCGCGATCTCGGTCAGCAGCAGATCGAGCTCGCTGTAGACGCGACGCAGCCGCTCGCCCTTCTCCGAGAGCGTCCATTTCTCCACATAGCCGAGTTCTGCGAGGACACCCATCCTGGCCTCGAATCGGGTCACGATGTCGTCGGACACACGCACCCGCCTGCGCTCGAGCCGCCGGAGCTCCTTCGCCGAGCGCCGGGATCGGGCGAGCCAGGAGAGGTGTTCGTCGAGCTTTGGACAAGCCGCAATCGACATGCCGGAGACTGTGCCGTCGAACGCCCTGAACTCGACGGAATCGGGCTCCCACCGTCCGAGTTCCTCCGCCGCCGCGCGCAGGTAGTCCGGATCGCGGGCGTGCACCGGCTGGGCCAGGTCCAGACTGCCAGGGCAGCCGCGCACGCCGTGGAGGTCGGCCAATCGTGGCCTGTCCTCCTGCCCACCCTCCGAGAGCAGGTGGAACCGTGGGTTCCCCCCGTACCCCCGCGCGATGACCACCCACCGCGTCCCGTCGTCGAAGTCGAGCACGTCGCCGGAGTCGACAGCCTCCAGGAAGGTGCGCCGTGTCCCGGCCGGATCGTCGGGTCCGGCCGCTGCGGCGGCAAAGGCCTCGATGTCGCCGAGCTCGCACTGTGCCGCAGCGCGGTACCGTGCAACCTCGGCGGAGCGATCATTGATGCGCGCCGTCAGCCTGGCTGCGCGTTCTTGCATCCGGTACTGCGCGAATGACGCGCGCAGAAGCTCCTGCGCTCGACTCTTGGAGTAGTTCGCAACCAGGTTCACGGCCATGTTGTACGACGGTTCGAACGACGAGACGAGTGGATGGCTCCCCATGGCCGCTACATCGGCGACCTTCTTGAACGGAACGTAGGGGCTGTAGAGGACTGCGGCGGTCCCGAGGGAGTCGATGCCGCGCCGTCCAGCGCGCCCGGTGAGCTGGGTGTAGTCGCCGGCGCGCAGCAGCTCGTGGGATTCTCCGTTGAACTTGCTGAACGACTCGAGGACCACGGCTCGTGCCGGCATGTTGATGCCCAGTGCCAGAGTTTCGGTGGCGAACACCAGCTTGATGTGCCCCGCAGCGAACAGCTGCTCCACCGTCTCCTTGAACGCCGGCACCATTCCTGCATGGTGCGCGGCAACACCACTCTCCAGCATTGCGACCCACGACGTGAATCCGAGCACGCTGAGATCGGTCGCGTCCAGATGCGCGGTGGCTTCGGTGGCAACGGCTCGGATCTCCTCGCGTTCCGAGACAGAGGTGAGGCGCAGGCCCGACGCAGCCACGGTACGCGCCGCTTGGTCGCAGCCCGCTCGCGAGAAGATGAAGTAGATGGCCGGGAGCTTCCCGTTCACGAGGAGGGATTCCGCCACCTCGAGACGACGCGGCGTGGCAAAACGCTTGTGCCGTCCGCGACCCTTCCGCAGCAGCGTGACCACGCGCGGGTTGGGGCGAATCCCATCCTTGCCGAACACCGGAAACCACTCGATCGCGTCGCCGTGATATCGATCCCGCAGCAGGTAGACCGATTCGAGCGGGACCGGCCGGTGTTCCTCGACAACGAGCTCGGTCGCTCCCCTGCGCGCTCCCACCCACCCCGCGAATTCGTCACCATTCGCCACCGTCGCCGACAGGTTCACGAGCTGGATCCCGGCCGGCAGGTGGATGATCGTTTCCTCCCACACCGACCCGCGGTAGCGATCCTGCAGATAGTGGACCTCGTCCAGGACCACCACCCCGAGGCCGTCCAGCGCCGCCGAATCGGCGTAGATCATGTTGCGGAGGACTTCGGTGGTCATCACGACAACCGGTGCGTCGCCGTTCAGGCTGTTGTCGCCGGTGAGCAGACCGACCCCATCCTCACCGTATCGGACGACGAAATCGCGATACTTCTGATTCGAGAGGGCCTTGATCGGCGTCGTGTAGAAGGCTCGCTTCCCGACGGCACGCGCGATCTCGATCGCCGCCTCGGCGATCAGGGTCTTGCCGGAGCCCGTCGGCGCTGTGACCACCACCGAGGCGCCCCGCTCGATCGCGGCAATGGCTTCGAGTTGGAATGCGTCCGGTTCGAATCCCTGGGCTTCGAGGAAGACTCGAGCCGCGTCGCCGAGTGTGGCGGTCATGGACTCGGCACCGGGTTGATGGATCGTCCGCCACCGGTGTACATCGCAACCGCCTCCCGTCGGCTGAGGCATGTGCCGCCGGCGCCACCGATCGGCGCAGCAATCGAACGAAGCAGCGGAGACCCCATGGACGTCATGGTAGAGCTTGCTTCCCGGATTGCCTGGTGGTGGATCGGCGCCGAAACCTGAGGTGCCCCCGGGTTCACCCCGGAGGCACCAATGACCCCTCAGCTCATGCCCGCCCGGTCACGAATCTGATGCGGCGAGTTCCCAGAACCACTCTTGGCCACCCAGAGCTCGGGTGAATGCCTCGATCTCCTCTTCGGTGATCGGGCTTGCCGTCGGCACGATGTCGTATCCGACCCCGGTGGCAAGCAGGACGTTCACGACCCGGCGGCTTGCGGGCCTGCGTTGCGTGGTTCCACAGAACGGGCAGTCGAAGCGGTAGCGACCTTCGTCAGACCCTGCGGCCATCTCGAGACCGACATCGTCGATCGTGAGTTCGACATCTCCGCAGGAGGTGCAGGTCGTTCGGATGGTGGTCATGCTGTCTTGCTCCATTGCCAGCGTCGCATAACTCATCGGCATTACGGCCGTTCCCTAAATGACTATTTCCGCCTAGTCATTCCGTGCGCGCGCCGCGTAACGCGCTCGAATTCGCTCACGCAGATCGGCCGTCGCCTGCTCGATGGCTTCGCCATCAACGACGCTTGCAGACGCTCCGAGTCGAACCAGCAACCGGGCTGCGACCGCGGGGTCCCCGACGCTCATCCGGATGGTCATCACGTCATCGCGATCGTCGAGCACCTCCACCGGGTAGTACTCCGCCACCCACCGACCGGATGGTTCGAGCCGGATGATCGCGTGCGTGTCGTCGTCGCTCGGCGTGTACCGGACCGTTGCCGGACGCACGGCCGGCACCGGTTCGAATGCCTCTCCCGTTCGCTCGGCCGAACGGATGCGATCGATGCGAAACACCCGCTCTGCCTTCGCGCTCCGGCAGTAGCCCGACACGTACCAGTTCCCAAGCGTGGTGAAGACGCTCCAGGGTTCGATCTCTCGCACCTTGCGCTCTCCGGAAGCGACCGAGGTGTGGTCGATGCGAACGAGTGCGCCGTCTGCGGCCGCGGCGCGCAGCTCCGGCACGAGCGGGGGTTCCGGAAGATCGACGACGACGGCCTCGACCCCGGCGGGGAGCAGGGTCCGTTCGAGCTTTGCGAGCGCCCGGTCGAGAGCCTCACCGCCGGAACCGGACGACTGCACCGCTTTGCCGGACGCGAGGATCCCGAGCGCTTCAGGCGGCGTCAGCCGCAGCGGCCGCGAGAAGTAATCGGCCATCTCGACGACGACCTCGTCGTCGTCGATCGAGGCGTCCATGAGGTCTCCGGGTCCGTAGCCGGGAAGACCGCACACGAACACGGTGTTCAGATCCCTGATGAGCTCGGCGCGTGTGTAGCCGAATCGCTTGCAGATCTCGTCGATCGAAGCACCGGGATGCGCGATCACCCAGGGCAGCATCGCCAGGAGCCGGTTGATGCGGCCCGCGGTCTTCGGCGAATTCGTCATGATCCCTCGATCATGACGAGGAAGCGCTCGCGCATCGACGTTGGTTCAACGATCTCCGCCCGATCCTCAAAACCGACGAGCCACCCGAGGAACGCCCCGGCCTCAGCAATCTCAACCGTCGCCACGATCGAGCCATCCGCACTGCGGGCGATGGCCGCGCCGGAGCCGAGCTCGCGCTCCGCGATCCAGGCAACGTCCGCGTCGAACTCCACAATGGCCACCGTCGGGCTGTCCCCGGCGTCCCACGGCTGTCGCAGCACGGCGTCGGCCGGGTTCAGGTCGTGCGGCGGAGTGAAGGCGTTTTCACGATCCCCAACTCTCGGTTCTTCGGCTCGGTCCAGGCGGAAGACCTTGACGTCGTCGCTGCCGACCTCCGCCCCCACCAGGTACCAGCGCCCACGCCGGTGCACGAGGCCGTACGGTTGCACCCGTCGGACGCGATCGCGGTAGTCGAACAGCAGCAGCCGACGCTCGGAGATGGCAGCGAAGGCCAGCGCGACGGTGCCCGCCTGGTCGCCGAGGTCTGCGCCGAGTTCCGTCCCCTCCAAGCTCCCGACCGCCCCGCCGAGTTTCATCATCGCCTCCTGGCCGGCCGGCTGCCCTCCGAATCCAACGGCCTGCACGGCGAGGGCAAGCGCTGCGCGTTCCTCGTCGGTCAGGCCGGGGTCGTCGAGAGCGTATTCCTCGCCGTGTACGACGTAGCCGAACTCGACCTCGAAGACGTCGGTTGCCTCGCGTTCGATCGGTATGCCGAGACGACGGAGCAGGTCCTTGTCCCGCTCGAACGTCCGATGGAACGCCGTGTCACTGTCCCGGTCGTACCCGGCGACCGTATGGCGGATCTCGTCCGCCGTCACGGGTCGGTCGACGGTCAGCAGGAACGCGAGGAGGTTCAGGATGCGTTCGATGACCTTCTGCATCCCTGCGACGCTACAGCGAGGCGATCAGTTTCTCGACCCTTTCGTCGACCGCGCGAAACGGGTCCTTGCACAAGATCGTTCGCTGCGCCTGATCGTTGAGCTTCAAGTGGACCCAATCGACGGTGAAGTCGCGATTCTTGGCCTTGGCCGCCTTGATGAAGTCGCCGCGCAGGTGCGCCCTGGTGGTCGACGGCGGGTGAGTCATCGCCCGTTCGATGCGATCGTCGGTTACGACTCGGTCGACGAGGCCGCGACGCTCGAGGATGTAGTAGAGCCCCCGGTCTCGGTTGACGTCGTGGTAGGCGAGATCGAGCAGGGACATCCTCGGCGACGACAGCGGGAGATCATGCTTCGCGGCGTAGCGCTCGAGGAGGTGGAGCTTGGCCACCCAATCGACCTCGCGAGACAGTGTCATGGGGTCCTTTTCGAGGCCGGTCAGCAAGTGCTCCCACATGCCGATCGCTCGATCGACCTCCGGAGGGAAGCCCCCGGTTCTGGCGTATCGCATCGTCCGTTCGAGGAACTCCCACTGAATGTCGAGCGCGGACAGCTCCCGCCCGTTCGCGAGCCGCACGACACGGCGGCACGTCGTGTCGTGCGCAATCTCGCGGATCGCTCGGATCGGGTTCTCGAGCGTCATATCGCGGAAGACGACGTCGTCCTCGAGCATCTGCAGTAGCGCTGCGGTCGTCCCGACCTTTGCGTACGTGACGTACTCGGACATGTTCGAATCGCCGGCGATCACATGCAGCCGGCGATAGCGCTCCGCGTCGGCGTGCGGCTCGTCCCGCGTGTTGATGATCGGACGACTTCTCGTGGTCGCCGACGAGCTCCCCTCCCAGATGTGCTCGGCCCGCTGGGCCGTCGAGTACATGGTCCCACGGGCCGTGTGGAGGAGCTTGCCGGCGCCGGCGTAGATTTGTCGACTCACGAAGAACGGAATGAGCGTGTCAACCGTGCGCTGGAAGTCGTCCTGGCGTCCAACGAGGTAGTTCTCATGGCAGCCGTAGGAATTGCCCGCGGAATCCGTGTTGTTCTTGAACAGGTAGACATCGCCCCGGATGCCCTCCTCCAACAGACGTTCCTCCGCCGATTCGACAAGGCCCTCGAGGATGCGCTCGCCGGCTTTGTCGTGGGCGATCAGATCGGTGAGCGAATCGCATTCCGGTGTGGCGTACTCTGGATGACTGCCGACATCGAGGTACAGACGTGAACCGTTCTCGAGGAACACGTTCGACGAGCGCCCCCACGACACGACCCTGCGGAAGAGGTATCGAGCAACTTCGTCAGGCGAGAGCCGCCGCTGCCCGCGCAGCGTGCACGTGACCCCGTATTCGTTCTCGATGCCGTAGATTCGTCGCTCCACGTGACCAGCGTACCCCGCTGACGCCACTGGCAACGAACCCTGGGGGCTGTGGAAGAATGGGCGGATGAGGAATCGCGATCGCGAGCCCAACGTCGGCCACTACGAGCCACTCGTCGTCATCGGCGATCCGGCCGAGGCGAACCTGCTCGCTGCTCGCCTGCGTTCTCGCGGTATCGCCGTCCGCCTCCACGGAGAATCGTTCGGTCCCTATCCGGTCGGTGTCGGCGGCCTCGCCGAGGTGGAACTCTGGGTCGATTCCGATCGAATCGACGAAGCGCGCGAGGTCGCCGCGGATTGGCTGGCCTGACTCAGCGCTCTTCGCCGATCGCCAGGTCTGCAGCGGTGAGACGCCGAAAGGCACGACGCTCGTCGGTGCGCTCGAGCACGGCGGCTTCCCAGCCCTCATCTCGCATATCTGGTTCGGTCGCATCGTGAATCGCACCCATCGCCAGCGAGATTGCCTCATCCAGACCCATCCCGTCGCGATAGCCGGCGCTGATCGGCTCGAGGAGGCGCTCCTCGTCGCCGCCGAGGGTTGCGAACCCGTGCTCATCGCGCAACGTGCCGTCGTAGCGCACGTGATAGAGATGGTTGTCGTCGGCACCCAGCTCGGCGACCAGCACCTCGACCTCGTAGGGCTTGACTTCGTGCGTGAAGATCTGACCCACAGCCTGCGAATAGGCATTGGCGAGGCCTTTCCCGGTCACGTCGGCTCTC
>JAHEEL010000215.1 GCA_024640745.1 Actinomycetes bacterium | reverse complement strand
CGATCCTGGGCGAGAGCCTGGCCGTCGCCCGATCTCGTGACCAGCGCTACGACGAAGCACTGATCCTCGCGGCGACGGCCGGCATCCTCGAAGCGGATGATCCGGCCGCCTCCGACTTCGCCGCGGAAGCCGCCGGCATCATGGCGGCGCTCGGCATCCAAACGTAGCCGGTGTCTGAACCTGCGTCCGGCAGCCGGGTCGTCGCGGCTGTCGGCGGCGACCCGGCCGGCGTTGAGGTGTCTGTTATCTCCAGCGAGGATCGCCGGTGCCGTCCCACCATTGGATCTGTTGCCACTCGCCCGATGACGTGAGGGTGAGTTGCTCTCCGGCGATGCACCACGGCACGACTTCTCCACCGACGTCCGGGTGCTCGTACTCGTCGTCGATCTTCGGCGTCGGATCTGAAAGATCGGAATCGAACACGAGCGAGGCGCACGCCATTCCGACGACATACGCTCCCGGGTCCACGTCGGGGGCATAGTTGATCAATCGGTCCGGCGGATTGAGCGGATCGACGATCGGGTCGGCGGGATCCCAGTCGATCCGGACCAGGAACCGCGCACCCTCGCCGCCGTCGAGGTAGTCGAAGTAGACGCTGTCGTCCTGAATCTGGAACGTGTACGGGATGCGTGAGCAGTCGTCGTCTTTCAGATTGTCGCCCCGCTGGACCAATCCGTCCAGTGCAGGCCCGTCTTCGTCGGTCGACGTCGGTCCGCGTGACTCGCCACAGAGGAATTCGCCGTCGAACGCCCGTGTGGTGACGACGCGGAACACCGTCTGGTTGACGTCGAGGTCCGAGCGGATGCTCTCACTTTCTCCGGGCAGGCTCCCATCACCGCCGCCTTCGATCGAGATGAGCGCTTTGCTGTTCCCGGTTGGGGAGAACGTGATCGACGTAAACGGCCCGTCGCCGGTTATGACCGCGGGCGCGTTGTCGCCGACGCCGGCGTCGGCGCCGTTGTCCGATGCGGGGTTGATCGCCTTGGTCCCGGAACCCGCATCGTTGTTGAGGGTGTAGTGGAGCTGCGCGTTCTGCTTCCCCTCCACGTCGACCTCGATGCGATCGATCGCGTACGTCGATCCGAAGAACGACCCGAGCGAGAACGTCAGCGACTGGGCGGTGTCGATCTGGCCGTTCCCGGTGGCGCAGTTGTTCTTCGTGCGCACGCCGAATCCGTTGCTCACGAGTCCGAGACCTTCGGCGGCCGGCGAAGGCTCGATTGCGAGGAGCGCCGGCGTGGTCGAGACCTGGCAGCGGTTGACCGCGATGTCCTGCTGTTGATCCCAGGCGTTCACGTCGAGCGGCGCAGAGGGATCCTCGTAGTAGCGGATCCAGTTGTCTCCTGAATCCGGGCCCGTGCTGACGAGGATCACACCGGCATCCTTCGTGACGACGAATTCATCCGCGGCATCGGTGGCCGGCGCCAGCACGATGATCGAAGCGAGCAGTGCTGCGGCGGCAGCAATCAATCCAAAACGACCGAACTGACGGCGCGTTGTGGCGACCATGGACCCTCCCCGGTGTCAAAGCCTTGCGGCAACCCTACCCAGCGATTCATTCGTGTGCCGGGTGTTTTTCTCGGCAGCCAGACCGGACCACGTGCCGAACTACGAGGTGGGAGCGCCTGATCGATGCGACGGTGATCGCGCTACGCGTCGGCCTGCCGCAACTCGGCTGCCTCTTCGAGGTTCTCGAGCCCTTCGTGCACCGCCGCAATCGCGACAACAACGGCCGCGATCGGGTCGGCCCACCACCAGCCGAACAGTGCGTTGGCCGCGAGACCGAGCAGCACGCCGGCAGCGAGCGCGGCGTCGATGATCGACATCCGCGCTTCGGCCACCAGAGGCTCACTGCCCAGCCGATGACCGGTGACGCGCTTTGCCGCGCCCAGCGACAGCATCACCACGGCGGTGAGCGCCAGGTACGCGATGCCGAGTGGTGACTCGTCGGGAGCCGATCGCGTCACAATCGCCCATACGGCACCTGCAGCGACGACCAGCGCCAAGACGAAGAACGCTGCGGCCACCAAACGAAGCGCACGCGCGGTGATGCGGTCGCTGTGCCGCCCGATGTGCCGGAGGTGCCACACGACGACTCCGGAGGCGAACAGCTCCACCATCGTGTCGAGTCCGAATGCGATGAGTGCCAGCGAGCGGGCGGCGATCCCGAGACCAATCGTGACGACCATCTCGACGGCGTTCCACGCGATCGTCGCGTATTCGAGGCGCAGCCCCCGATGCTCGAGCGTCCGATCGGTGTTTCGGCCGTCCATCTCGCCTCTCGTGTCCGGACCGTCCGAGGCTAGGCGGTTCCTTCCATTGCGTTACGGCGTCGCGGGGACGCCGGCCGGTGCACGAAATATGGGGAGACGCCCATCGAACATGGGGAGGTTCCTCCGATGTCGATCGGTCGTTGGTGCGAGAAGATGGATTCGACGCACAAGAACGACGAGCAAGGCAGGTTGGAATGTTCTACATGCAGAGAAACCTGGTAGCGGCAATCCACGAGGATCGCCATCGTGAGGCAGAAGCCGAGCGGCTGAACGGAGCGACGCGCTTGGCGGGCGGCATTGCTCGACACCGTGAACGCGGTGTTCTGGGCCTGTTTGGCACTCGACGCTCGAGTGCGGATCGCCACCCCGCGCGCACCGGTGCCCTCCCAATCCGGCCGTCGACGCTGCGTGCGCGATCGGCCACCTCCCCCCCAGCGGCCTGACCATCCGTTGAATCCCACGCAGAACGCTGCGCGTCCGTCGACGCGACCGGGCTGAGCGGCGGATGCGGTCGGATCACCGGCGGCGAGCGCGCGGTACGATCGGGGTGTGGATCTTCTCGAGCGGTCGGCCGACCTCGCGGCGCTTGAGCGCGCGCTGCTGAATGCAGCGAGTGGCTCCGGCTCGATCGTTCTCGTTGCCGGGGAGGCCGGCATCGGCAAGACCCATCTGGTGCAGGCGTTCACCGACCTCCACAAGGACGACGCTCGGATTCTGTGGGGCTCCTGCGACGACCTCTCGACTCCCAGGACGCTCGGCCCGTTCCGAGACGTAGCGACGAGGGTTGGGGGCTCTCTCCACGACGCGGTGGTGCACGGAACACGCTCCGAAGTCTTCGACGAGGTCCTTGCTGGGGTTGCCGAGGGTATTCGCCCCACGGCACTCGTGATCGAGGACGTGCATTGGGCCGACGGCGCGTCCCTCGACGTCATCAAGTTCCTTGGCCGGCGTATCGAGAGGCTCGGGGCGATGCTGATCTTGACCTACCGGGACGAAGAGGTGCCGTCCGACCATCCGCTGACGCTCCTGCTCGGCGACCTGCCCGCGTCGGCAGTACGCCGGGTTCAGCCGGAGCCCCTTTCTTTTGCAGCAGTCGAGGAGATAGCGACCGGCTACGTTGGTTCGGTTGAACAGTTGTACGCCAAGACGCGAGGCAACCCGTTCCTGGTGACAGAGGCGCTCATGGTCCCGAGCGGCGAGGTGCCTGCCAATGTGCGTGATGCCGTGAGGACCCGCGCCTCGAGGTTGTC
>JAHEEL010000050.1 GCA_024640745.1 Actinomycetes bacterium | reverse complement strand
AGGAGCTCATCATCCGTCCAGTCGGCAACCTCCTTGGCGTGCTGCGCGTGGGAATCCGGCCCGTGGTCGGCGATGATCACCATTTCGAGATCCTCGTCGGAGGCGAGGAGCCGATCGACCGGCACATGGAGCGAAACGGGACCGCCTACGGCGTGACGGGCCCGTCCCGCAAGACCCACTCTGCGGGCTTCGTGAGATCGATGATCGTCGAGGCACTGCCGCCGACGGCCTCACCGTCGAGGTAGACGGCAACGTCGTCACCAAACAGGTTGCGTGCGCCCTCGGCCGTGAGCACCGCGGGCCGGCCCGAGATATTGGCACTCGTCACGGCGAGCGGTCCGCTGGCGCGCAAGAACTCGAGCGCGACCGGGTGTTTTGGGCATCGAAGGCCGAGCGTGCGGCGGTCGGGGTCGCCGATCCACTCCGGCACCGACTTCAGCTTCGGCACGACGAGCGTGAGGGCGCCCGGCCAGTGTTCTTCGGCGAGCTCCAGGCCGCGGTCTCCGAACGCTCCGAGCTCGAGCGCTTGCTCCAGATCGGCGACGAGGATCGCCAGCGGCTTGATCCCGGGACGACCCTTCGCGATGAAGATGCGATCGAGCGCATCCGGGTTGAACGGGTCGGCGGCGATCCCGTAGAGCGTGTCGGTGGGGATGCCCACGAGTTCGCCCCTGGTGACGGCGGCGAGTGCTGAGGAGAGGATCTCTGTATCCATCCCTACAACCTAATGCGCCGCGACGCGATGACGAAGCGTTCCTTTCCGGCGAGGTCCCGCCGGATCTCGCCGCCGAGTCCTGCGAAGTGAGCGGCCACCTCGGCACCGAGGAACTCCGAGATCTCGCACACCACCACACCGTCCGGTCCGAGCCATTCCGGGGCACTTTCGGCAATCCTCGCGAGCACTTCGTCGCCGACGGGCCCCGCGATGAGTGCTGCCACTGGTTCGTGCTCGCGAACGTCCTCCGGGAGGCCCTCCCGTTCGTGTTCCGCAATGTACGGCGGGTTGGACACGATCAGATCGACGCGGCCCGCCACATGATCTGGAAGCGGCTCGAAGAGATCGCCCTCCAACACGGTGACGTCGAGCCGGTTTCGCCGGGCGTTCTCGCGTGCCACATCGACGGCGTCGGGCGACAGGTCCGTGGCGTACACGATGGCCGTCGGGAATCGATGCTTCAGAGCAATTGCGAGGTTGCCGCTTCCGGTGCACAGGTCGACGATGACCTTCGGATCGTCGATCGCGTCGCAGGCGAGCTCGAAGAGCTGCTCCGTCTCGGGTCGCGGGATCAGCACCCGAGGATCGACAATGACTTCGATCGGCCCAAACGCCGCCGTGCCCTCGATGTACTGGAGCGGCTCCCCATCGAGCCGCCGGCGAACAAGCGTTTCGAACTGTTCCACGTCGTCCGCTTCGAGTTCGACACCCAGGATCAACTCCGTCCAATGCCGCCCGGTAGCCGCAACCAGCAGTCGCCGAGTTTCATGTTCGGGAAGCGAGGAAGTCGATCGGAGCAGTTCGGATGAGTTCATGAGCGTCGGTCTCCAGACAGGAAACGCTAGCGAGACGCCGGATAGAAGACTCCTCCCCCGGATCTCATGTCTCGTGTCTCGTGTCTACCGCCTCGTCCTAGGCATCGGCCAGTGCCTTGGCGGCCTCGTCGGCGATGAGGGCCTCGTGGAGTACGGCGAGGTCGCCGTCGAGGATCTGTGGGAGGGAATGCACCGTGAGACCGACACGATGGTCGGTGACGCGATTCTCCTTGAAGTTGTATGTCCTGATCTTCTCGGACCGCTCTCCGGTGCCAACCTGTGAGCGTCGCACGGAGGCGCGCTCGCCGACTTGCTCCGCCATCTGCTGCTGATAGAGGCGGGCGCGCAGCACGCGCATGGCCTTGGTCTTGTTCTGCAGCTGGGATTTCTCGTCCTGGCACGACACGGTGATACCGGTCGGCCGATGCGTGATCCGAACCGCGGAGTCGGTCGTGTTCACAGACTGGCCTCCGGGCCCGGTCGAACGGAAGGTCTCGATCTCGAGATCGCCGTCGACGATCTCGACCTCGACGGCCTCGGCCTCGGGCAGCACCGCCACGGTGGCCATCGAAGTGTGGATCCGTCCCTGCGATTCCGTCTTCGGGACACGCTGGACGCGATGCGGTCCCGCCTCGAACTTGAATCGCGAATACGCACCGCGGCCCTTGACGGCAAAGGTCGCTTCCTTCAACCCCCCAGTGTCGGAGAGCGACACGTCGATCGGCTCGACCGCCCATCGATTGCGCTCCGCGAAGCGCTCGTACATGCGGTAGAGGTCGCCGGCCCAAAGCGCGGCCTCGTCGCCGCCTGCCGCCGACCGGATCTCGACAATGACGTCTTTGTCGTCGTTGGGATCCTTGGGGACCAGTAGCTTCCGCAGCTCGACCTCGATCTCCTCGAGTTCCGCGTTCTTGGCCTCATGGACCGCGTTGAGATACGCGACCATCTCGGCGTCATCCTCCGCCGCAGCCATCTCGAGCGCATCGCGCGCTTCGGTGTCTGCCTCGCGATAGCGGCGGTAGGCATCAACCACCGGCTTGATCTCAGCGTGGCGGCCGGTCACTTCGCGATATCGCGCTTGGTCGGCGAGGACGTCGGAATCACCGAGCAGTGCAAGGATCTGATCGAATTCCTCGGCAGTGGCCGTCAGGCGTGTGGCGAGGCGCTCATCCATCGGCTGACACGTCGACGTCGTACTCCGCGGTGAGCGCTGCGGCAACCACCGGGCCGCGTTGCTTGACCTCGTCGATGGCGCCATCGTCGAGCGCGGCCAGCAGGGACGTGACCGCCACTTCGACCTGGTCGTCGGACGGCTCTTTCGTCGTGATCGCCTGGATCCATATTCCGGGCTTCGACGCCCAGGCCATCCACCGGTGACCGGCGGCGGCCTTGAGGACTTCGTAGGAGATGCCGGCGATCACGGGGATCAGCACGATCCGCGCAATGATCTGCCAGATGAGCGGCAGCGGGGCCAGCATGAGGAACACGAAGAACGCGACCATGGCAACGATGATGATGAACGATGTACCACACCGCGGATGGCGGGGGCTGTAGCGCTGAATCGACACCACATCAAGTGGATCGCCGTTCTCGTAGGCATGGATCGTCTTGTGCTCCGCACCGTGATATTGGAAGACCCGCTGGATCTCCTTCGTCTGTCCGATCAACCAGATGTAGCCGACGACGAGACCGATGCGAATGAGACCGTCGATCACGACGAACGCGAAGTTGGAATCGCCGAGGTAGCCCTTCAGGAATTCGGCGGACAGCACGGGGACGACGATGAACAGGCCGATCGCCAACGTAACGGCCACCACCATCGTCCAGACGACCTGTGTGCGCGAGATCTGCTCGGTCTCGTCACCGGATTTCTCGGCCGACCACGACAGGGCTCGGAATCCGAGTGTGAGCGATTCGATGAGGACGAAGATCCCGCGAAGGAACGGCACTTTCGCGACCTTCGAGCGGCTGGTGAGGGCTGGAAGGTCGTGACTCTGGGCCTCGATGACCCCGTCCGGCCGCCGCACGGCAACCGCCCAGGCTTCGGGAGCGCGCATCATCACGCCCTCGATGACGGCTTGCCCGCCGACGCTGGCGCCCGGAGAGCGACTCAATCAGGACTCCTCGTCTGAGGAATCGCCCTTCTCGGCCTCCGTGGTCCCGGTATCGATCCCGGCCTTCGCGTAGCGCTTGCGGAAACGCTCCACGCGACCACCGGAGTCGACCATGCGCTGCTTGCCGGTGTAGAAGGGGTGGCATTGGTCGCAGAGCTCGATGTGGAGCTCGGGCTCGGTCGACCGTGTGACAAAGGTGTTTCCGCACGAGCACGTGACGGTGCTCTCGACGTATTCGGGGTGGATGCCGGTCTTCACGATGTCGTCTCCTGATCCTGGTTCGTTCGGAACTGTAGCGGCGGGCTCACTGACTCGACTTTGCGACGCTGTCGAGGAACTCGGCGTTCGACTTCGTCGATTTGAGCCGATCGATCAGCAATTCGAGGGCGGCGCCCGATTCGAGTGCCATGAGAACACGGCGAAGCTTCCACACTTCGGCGAGTTCGGAACGTTCAAACAGCAGCTCTTCGCGCCGGGTTCCCGATGCCTCGATGTCGATCGCAGGGTAGATCCGTTTGTCCGCGAGCTTCCGGTCGAGCCGCAGCTCCATGTTGCCGGTGCCCTTGAACTCCTCGAAGATGACCTCGTCCATCCGCGAACCCGTCTCGACCAGGGCCGTGGCCAGGATCGTGAGGCTTCCACCTTCTTCGATGTTGCGAGCAGCGCCGAAGAACCGCTTCGGCGGGTAGAGGGCCGTCGAGTCGACACCACCGGAGAGGATCCGGCCAGAGGCCGGCGTTGCCAGGTTGTGGGCCCTCGCAAGACGCGTGATGGAGTCGAGCAGCACAATGACGTCCTCGCCCTGCTCCACGAGACGCTTCGCCCGCTCGATGGCGAGCTCGGAGACCTGCGTGTGCTCCTCAGCGGGACGGTCGAAGGTGGAGTAGATGACCTCACCCTTCACCGAACGCTGCATTTCGGTGACTTCTTCCGGGCGTTCGTCGACGAGCACGACCATCAGGTAGCACTCGGGGTTGTTCGTCGCGATCGAGTTCGCAACGTCCTGGAGCACCGTGGTCTTTCCGGCCTTTGGCGGAGAGACGATGAGGCCGCGCTGGCCCTTCCCAATCGGAGCGATCAGGTCGATGATCCTCGCCATGATGTCGTCGGGCTTCCCGTCGATCTCGAGCCGGAGGCGCTGATCGGGGAACAACGGCGTGAGCTTGTTGAACTGCGGCCGCTTCATCGCCTCTTCCGGATCGATTCCGTTGACCTCGACCGCACGGACGAGAGCAGGGAACTTCTCTTTGCCACGAGCCGGGCGAACCGGTCCGGAGACGATGTCGCCCTTGCGGATCCTCACCTTGCGGATCACGTTGGCAGGCACGTAGGCGTCCTTGTCGCCGGGGAGGTAACCGGACGAACGAAGGAATCCGTAGCCCTCGGGGAGGATGTCGAGGATGCCCTCGCGCGTCTCGAGGGTCGATTCGTCGATCGGCTCTCGCGGTTGCTGCTGACCCGAGCGACCGCGACGATTCCTGCGACGACGACCTTGGCCATCCTGGCCTTCGCCACCCTGGCCGTCCCCACGCTGACCGTTGTCGCTGCGCGGTGTTGCCTCCGCGGGCGCTTCGGACTTCTCGTCGACCTCGGGAACCATCGCCGCATCGAACTTCTCGGATTCGAGAATGGCGGCGATGAGCTTCGACTTCTGGAGGCCGTCGGCTTCCACGTCGACCTTGCTGGCCATGGACCGAAGGTCGTCGAGACCGAGTTCCTGGAGTCTTGCTCTCGTGGTGCTCATGTTCGTTGTTGCCCCTTTTCAGGACGAAGGGTCAAATGACCCGGAGACTGGGGATCTCGGACAACACACCGGAAGTCCGGATCGCCTGGAATGATCCGCCGCACGGCACGCGATACGCGGCCCGGGAGGAGTGGATGAGGGGATTGTACCGATGTTTCGGCTTAGTTCAAGGAGAAGAGCGAGAAGCAAGAGCAAGAACAGAGAACCAGGATCGATCGACCAAGGGTACCGAAGGCTTGTCCGGGCTTTGCTCTGTGCTCTTTGCTCTTGGTTCTTTGCTCTTGGTTCTTTGCTCTTGGTTCTTTGCTCTTTGCTCTTCTACCAGCCCAGGACGTCCAGGACCGCGTCCAGTCTCGGGGTCACCGGTCCTGGCAGGTCTGCGCCGATGACGGCGGTCTCGGGATCCTTGAGGCCGTGGCCGGTGAGGGTGCAGACGATCGTGCCGTCGGGTAGGTCGTCGCGGTACTTGAGGATCCCCGCCACTCCCGCGGCCGACGCCGGTTCACAAAACACGCCTTCGCGCGTTGCGAGGAACCGGTAGGCAGCGAGAATCTCGTCGTCGGTGACGGCATCGATTCTCCCGCCCGACTCGTCACGAGCGGCGACGGCACCGTCCCATGACGCCGGATTCCCGATCCGGATCGCTGTGGCAATCGTCTCCGGTGCGTCGACGATCTCGCCGTACACGATGGGAGCCGCCCCGGCGGCCTGGAATCCCCACATGAACGGCGATTCATCGACATCCTGATAGCCCTGCCAGTAGGCCGTGATGTTCCCGGCGTTGCCGACCGGGAGGGCATGAATCGTCGGCGCTTCGCCGAGCGTGTCGACGATCTCCCAAGCGGCGGTCTTCTGTCCCGCGATGCGGTACGGGTTGATGGAGTTCACCAGCGCGACGTCGTGGCTCGCGGTCAGCTCGAGGATGATGGCGAGGGCATCATCGAAGCTGCCGTCGATCGGGATGATCTTCGCTCCGTGGACGATTGCCTGAGCGAGCTTGCCCCGGGCGATCTTCCCGGAAGGTATCACGACGATCGACGAGATTCCCGCCCGTTGCGCGTATGCGGCAGCCGAGGCGGAAGTGTTTCCGGTGGAGGCACACGCCACGGCGCGTGCCCCGTCCTCGACGGCCTTCGATACCGCAAGCGTCATACCCCGGTCCTTGAATGAACCCGTCGGGTTCATGCCTTCGAACTTCAGGAACACGCGACGGTCGACGGCATTCGAAAGCGCCGGTGCGGGGATCAGCGGCGTATCCCCTTCGAGGAGCGTGACGATCGGTGTATCCGGACCCACCGGGAGCCGGTCACGATACGCCTCGATGATGCCCGGATGGCTCACGGCTCGTCACTCTCGACGCGGATCACCGACGCCACATTGCGCAGCGCTTCCACCTCGCGCAGGTTTCGCGCTGCCTCACGTTGCGCTGCTTCTCGCGCACGATGCGTAACGATGAGGAGCAGTGCCTCGCTCCCTTCACCTTCCTGCCACACCGACTTGATCGACACACCGGCGCTGCCAAAGGCAGCGGCAATCTGGGCCAACACGCCGGGACGATCGTCGACCTCGAGCCTGATGTACCACTTGGTCGGCACATCGCCGAACGGCACGAGATCGCCCGGCGAGAACCGGATGCGCGGTGCCACCTGCGCGCCGGCGAGCGTTTCGCGAGCGGCGTCGATGACATCGCCGAGCACGGCCGTGGCCGTCGGGGCGCCTCCTGCCCCGGGACCGGAGAACAACAACTCGCCGACAGACGGTCCCTCGATGAAGATCGCGTTCGTGGCACCGCGAATCGAAGCCAGCGGATGATCCAGCGGAATCATGACCGGGTGCACACGGACGGAAACGCCCGTTCCAAGCCGCTCGGCAACGGCAACCAGCTTGACGGCGTATCCGAAATCCGATGCAAACGCCATGTCGACCGATGACAGGGCGTCGATGCCCTCGTGGTAGACGTCGTCGAGTCCTACCCACGTGCCGAAGGCAAGCGATGCGAGGATCGCCGCCTTCGCGGCGGCGTCCGCCCCGGACACGTCCGCAGTCGGGTCCGGCTCGGCGTAGCCCAACTCCTGCGCCTCAGCGAGTGAGTCGGCGTAGTCGGCCCCGTCTTCCGCCATGCGCGTCAAGATGAAGTTGGTGGTTCCGTTCACGATGCCGAGCACCCGCTCGACCGGTTCGCCGGCAAGCGACTCGGAGAGTGGCCGGATGATCGGTATGCCGCCACCCACGGCGGCCTCGAACAAGAATGCGACACCTGAGCGCTCCGCGGCTGCAATCAAGTCCGGGCCGCGCGACGCAACGAGTTCCTTGTTCGCCGTCACGACCGGTTTGCCGGCTTCGAGTGCCGCGAGTACCAGATCGCCGGCGAGATCGCGCCCACCCATCAGCTCCACAACGAGGTCGATCTCCGGGTCGTCGATGACGCTGTTGCGATCGTCGGTCAAGACGCCGTCGGCAACGACGAAGTCCCGCGGCTTGTTGAGGTCCTTCACGGCAACACGCCGCACAACGAGGTCGAGCCCGGTCTTGGCCGCTATGGAGCTTCGCTCGTCAACGAGACGCGCGACGAGGGCTCCTCCAACTGTTCCTGCACCCAGGATTCCGACGCCGATCGTTGTGTTCATACGGGAACGATAGACCGGTGAGCCAGTTCAGACGTCTCGTTGCACGAGGTCGTCGTATTCCTCGCGTCGGACCACGAGGCGGGCCTCGCCGTTGCGCACGAACACGACAGGAGGGCGACGAACCATGTTGTAGTTGCTGCCCATCGAATGGCCATAGGCGCCGGTGACCGGTGTGGCGAGAACATCCCCGACCGCCACGTCGTCCGGCACGTCCGCGTCGGCGACGATCACGTCTCCGGACTCGCAGTGCTTGCCGACGATGCGCACTCGCTTGGGGCGGTCGGCGTCGGTCGCCCGCGGAAGGAACGCCTCGTAGCCGCTGCCGTAGAGGCTGGGTCTCGGGTTGTCGCTCATGCCGCCGTCAACGGCGATGTACGTCCGGATGCCCGGAATGTCCTTGATCGTGCCAACGGTGTAGAGGGTCACGGCCGCCCCGGCCACAATCGACCGCCCCGGCTCCGCGGTCACGCGTGAGGTGATCCCGGCGTTCGCGCACGCTTCCTTCACCGTGTCGGCCCATTCAGTGATCGACGGCGCGTGCTCTCCGGTCACGTACGCGACGCCGAGGCCACCGCCGATGGACAACTCGCCGAGGCTCAGCGGACCGACGAATTCAGCGAGAACTGCCACGGCCCGTCGGTAGGAATCGGCATCGAAGACCTGACTCCCAATATGGGCATGCACGCCGTCGAGGTGCATCGCAGGAGAAGCGGCAACCCGTTCGATGGCCGCCGCCGCAACGCCGGATTCCACACTGAAGCCAAACTTGGAGTCGGCAATCCCGGTCTGGAGGTACTCGTGCGTGTGCGCCTCGACCCCCGGCGTCACGCGCACCAGCACGGAGGGTGGGTTGGCGCCGCCCGCCACCAACGCCTCGATGCGATCGATCTCAACGAATGAGTCGATCACGATCTGGCCGACGCCGGCTTCGAGCGACGCGGCGAGCTCCTCGTCCGACTTGTTGTTGCCGTGGAGCACGAGCCGGTTCGCCGGCACGCCGGCGTGCATCGCAACGAAGAGCTCACCGCCGGTAGCCACGTCGAGGCGCATGCCTTCCTCGTGAGCGAGCCGCGCCATCGCCATGGAGAGGAACGCCTTCGTCGCATAGGCCACGCCATCGCCGAAGGCGGAAACTGCCTCGCGGCATCGGGCCCGCAACTGCTCCTCGTCGTAGACGAACAGCGGCGTCCCATACTCGTCGGCGAGATCGAGCACGTCGAGACCACCGATTCGCAACCGTCCATCAACGACCACAGAGTTGTCCGGCAACAGATACTGCGGGATCGCATTCATGCCGCACCCCCGAGGTCTTCGCAACTCCCACGCAGTCGGGGAGGCGCGAGCACCGACCGCAGGCCGGAGTGGAGCGGAGGAGGCCCTGGGGGCCTGGATCGCGAAGATGAGGTCTCGCGCGGGCCACCTCTGCGGACGAGCATCAGCTCGTCCGCGTCTCCCCCACCTGCGTGGGGGAGACGAGAAGATCTGGTGTTGCCCATCACATCCGGTCCGGGATCTCGATGCCGAGGATGTCGAGGAGGAGGGTGAGCGTCCGGAGCGTCACATCGACCAGGGAGAGCCACGAAGCCTGGCGGACCGGGTCTTCTTCTCTCAGGATGTGACAGGCCTCGTAGAAGCGGTTGAAGTCGGTGGCAATCTCAAAGGCGTACTCGGCGAGCACGTTTGGCGCCCGAACATCGACGGCTCGCTCGATCACCTCGGGCAGCCGCAGCAGGCGCAAGATCAAGTCGCGTTCCTGGCCAACGGTTGGCGCCATGATCGGACCGGGTTCGAGGCCAAGCTCGCTCGCTCGCCGCAGGATCGACTTCATCCGCACGGCCCCGTACTGGAGGTAGGGGCCGGTCTTGCCCTCGAACGACGTGAAACGATCGAGGTCGAAGATGTAGTTCGAGGTCCGGTGGTTGGAGAGGTCCCCGAACTTGAGCGCGCCGAGTCCGACCTGGCGAGCAATCCGCTCACGTTCCTCAGGTGGATAGTCCTGAGCAATCGCCGCCTCCTCGAGACGTTCTCGCGCCGCGTCGGTGACGATCTCCATGAGGTCGGCGAGCCGGAGGATGCCGCCCTTGCGCGTCTTGAATGGCTTCCCGTCGGGTCCGTTGACCGTCCCGAATGCGGTGTGCTCGAGACCAACGGAGTCATCGGCGATACCGGACAATCTGGCAACGCGGAACACCTGCTCGAAGTGCAGGCCCTGACGCGCGTCGACGACGTAGAGCATCAGGTCGTAGCCCTCTTCAACACGCTGCTCGAGAGTTGCCAGGTCCGTGGTCGAGTAGAGGTACGAGCCGTCCGAACGCGTGAGGAGGAGCGGCGGCATCTCCTTCTTGTCATCCGGTCGGTCGACGTAGACCACGATTGCGCCGTCGGACTCCTCGGCAAGACCCCCGTCGGCGGCAAGCCGCTCAACGAGTGGAGCGAGGCGATCGTGAACCGTGCTCTCCCCCCGCCACAGGTCGAACTCGACGCCGAGATCGGCGAAGTCCTTCTTCTGCTCGGCGACCGATACGTCGCGGTAGTGGCGCCAGAGGGCGAGGTATCCCGCGCGTCCATTCTGAAGGTCGAATGTCGCCTGGCGAGCCCGCTCGGCTTCGTCGGGGTTCTCGCGGCACCGTTCAACCACGACCGGATACATCTCTGAGAGATCATCGAGGGTGACCGGAGACTCGCCAGGGTACGGTCCGGTGAAGGACTCGTCGAAGTAGGGCAGGTCCGGCTGCCGGCGCTCGAGCTCGATGATGAGCTGTCCGATCGGCATCCCCCAATCGCCCATGTGGATGTCCCCGGACACGTCGTGGCCTGCCACCCGGAAGAGTCGCTTGAGGCTCTCGCCGATGATCGACGCTCGCAAGTGACCCACGTGCATCGACTTCGACATGTTCGGGCCGCCGTAGTCGACCATCACCTTCCAGCGATGTTCCGGTTGGGCGATGGCGAAACGCTCGTCGTCCGCCATTGCTTGCGCATAGTCGGCGAGACAGTCGTCCGTGACAACGATGTTGATGAACCCCGGACCGGCGATCTCGAGCGAAGCGAACATCCACCGATCGCCGATCGAGGCGAGGACCTCTTGCCCGAGCTCCCGGGGATTGCGACCCGTTCGCTTCCCCGCTCCCAACGCTCCATTGCATTGGAACTGGGCAAGCTCCGGGCGCTGGGACGGCAGAACGAGGCCGGCGGCGCGTTCGACACCGGCGGTCTCGAACGCGTCGCCGAAGCGGTCGGAGAGATCTGAGAGAAGGGACATAGCGCGGATCCACCCAAGAGAGTTGCAGGTGTCTGGAGGTTACAATCGTTTCAGCGCCCCAGTAGCTCAGGGGATAGAGCGCCGGCCTCCGGAGCCGGGAGCGCAGGTTCGATTCCTGCCTGGGGCACGCGAGAAGGTCCGAACTCGGTTGGACCCGTTCCGACCCCAACCTCATGCCGAGCCTTCACCCGGTCACGCCACTCGTGTCCGCTTCCCACCGTCTCGCCACGTCACCCCACTCACCACCTTCGGCAAGCAGACAAGGTTCGATTCCTGCCTGGGGCACGCTTCTTCGTCTCCCCCACGGACGTGGGGGAGACGCGTCCGAGCTGATGCTCGACCAGACGAGTCGTGACCAGAAACCTCCGACCGGAGGCGAGGGACCGCTTCCTATTGGCGAACTGCCGGAACACAGATAGGGCCGATCTTCCCTAATCGGATTCGTAAACCCCTGGAAAACGGGGTTCTCGCGGTTTCGCGCTTGTGAAGGAATTCACATTTGGTGCCTCCCTTCCTAGCATTTGCCTGAAGGACGGAGGCGATTCCTCGTGGTGTTTGCAGGCGACAATGGACGGTACCCGACAGTGTGTCGGATCTTCGTAGCTCAGGTTCGGACGTGACCGACTCCGACCCGACCCCGAACGCGGACCCCGCCTCGCCCGAACCGGACAAGAGCGCTGGTCGCCGTGACTGGATCATCGGCTTGATCGCGATCATCCTGCTCGTCGTTGGGCCCATCGTCATCTTCACCGGCGTCCGCAGCTCGGTGCAGGCTGCCAGCGCCGACGACCCGTGGTCGAACGTGCCAACCACGCTCCCCCACACCGATCACTCGAAGCTGATGACCGGTACCTACGAGACCGGATCCGACGTCACCGTCGGTTGCCTCGAGTGCCACTCCGATGCCGCCGATGAGATGCTCCACAGTGAACACTGGCTCTGGGAGAACCCGCCGGTCTCGCTGCCGGGTCGCGCCGAACCCGTCGCGCTCGGGAAGAAGAACGCGCTCAACAACTTCTGTACCGGAATCCAGGGCAACGAACCGCAATGCACCACGTGCCATGCCGGCTACGGCTGGTCCGACGAGACGTTCGACTTCACCGACGAAACGAAGATCGACTGCCTGGTCTGCCACGACCAGTCGGGTCAGTACGCGAAGGCCGAGTCGGGAAATCCGGCAGAGGGCAGTGACCTCGCCGTCGCCGCGCAGAGCGTCGGACGCCCAACTCGGTCGAACTGCAACTCATGCCACAGCACCGGCGGCGGCGGCAACGGAGTGAAGCACGGCGA
>JAHEEL010000214.1 GCA_024640745.1 Actinomycetes bacterium | reverse complement strand
CGACTAATACGTCTGCGCACGTCTCGCTGACCGGAACCGAGGGCGGTCGACCGGAGGAACACCTGCCGGGCGATGATCTGCTGGGAGCTTCCGAGACCGGTGTACACGTCTTCGGCGCGACGCGCGAGGGCTCCGCTGAGGCCCCCGACCTTTCGATAGTCCGACCGGGTCAACGGCGATCCCGATCGTTCCTCGAAGAGCTGAGTCAGGACATATTCGAACAGTGGAAGTGCTGCATGCTGGCCGGCCATGTCACTCGCAAGTTCCGCGATCAGCTCCGGTTCGAACCGGACGCCGACGCGCTCAGCCGGACGCGTGGCCGCTGCCTCCAATTCGCCTACCGTCATGGGCAGGACGCTCACCGTTCCCGCCGAGATCAGGCGCCCAAGCCCGGCGTTTGAGATCGCCTGATCGTAGAAGTCCGCCCGTAGCGTCGCGACCACGGTGACGTTCGAATAGGGGTCATCGACGGCTTCGACGAGGTTGCGTACGAACCGGGAGCGCTCCTTCGCATCCACATCTCGGCGAAAGAGCTCCTCGAACTGATCGATCACCAACAGCACGCGGCTGCCGCTCGTCGGGATGGCGACCTGGACGACGCGCAGCACGTCCAGGTCATCGCCGCGCAAGGCGTTGATGGGCTGACCGAGGGCGCTGATGAACTCGAGGAAGGGATGCGTCCCCGGCACCATTGTGGCGACGACCCACCGATCGGCGCCCGACGACCGCAGTCGAGGCAGGAGTCCGGCGAGAACGGCACTCGACTTGCCGCTCCCGCTTGGGCCGACGACGGCAACGAACTGTTGCCGTTCGACGCGCCGTTCGAGCTCGTCGATCAGCTCCTCTCGGCCGAAGAAGTCTTCTGCGTCTTCCTCTCCAAACGACCGAAGTCCCTTGTAGGGATTCCGAGTGACCACCGATGCGTTGCCGTTCGACCGAATCGCCGGACCGTCGATTGCAGGGTCCTGCTGCAGGATTCGATTCTCGAGCTCCCGGAGCTCCTGTGAGGGCTCGATGCCCAGCTCGTTGCCGAGGGTCTGACGGGCCCCTGCGTACGCGCGGAGAGCGTCGGCCTGCCGGCCCGATCGATACAACGCAAGCATGAGTTGGCCGCGAAAGCGCTCGCGCAGCGGGTGCTCCTCGACGAGCCGACCGAGTTCGGCCACGAGTCCGTCATCCCGTCCCACCGCGAGGTCGGCATCGACTCGATCCTCCGTGGTGACGAGACGGAGCTCCAGGAGGCGCTGAGTCTCCGGCTGCAGCGCCGGCTCGCTGCCGAGCTCACCAAATGGCATGCCCCGCCACAGCGCGAGCGCACGATGCAGCGCGTCGGCTGCCGCCGGCGGGTTCCCTCGCAGAAGCTGCCGACCGTGCGTCGCCAGGTCCTCGAAACGAATGGAGTCGAGGGAATCCCCGTCGGCGGTGATGGTGTAGCCGAACTGCGTCGCTGAGATCGCCGGCTCGCCGAGGGTGTGTCTGAGTCGGGAGACATATGCCTGTAGCGTCTTGCGGGCGGAGCGGGGCGGCTCCTCTCCCCAGACCGCGTCGATCAGCCAATCCGTCGAGAGCTCTCGATTGGCGTGGAGGAGCATGACGGCCAAGACGAGCTGCTGGCGGTATCCGCCGAGCCTCACAACGCGAGTGCCGGCTCGTACCGTCATGGGTCCGAGGACTCGGAAGTCCATGCGCCTAGCGTAGGCGTCGATTCCGTCCCGGGTGAATCGAGAGGGTGCGCCCCTGGATCGGTGCGTCGAATCGCGGATCGTCGTCGGTGGCGCTGCCCTATCCGGGGCTGTCGATCGTCCTTGGATCCGTTGGTGGCAGGAGCTCGCGACCTTCCTGCACGCCGATCACCGTGACACCGGAGGCAACCGTCCCAACGCCCGTGATCACGCCGAGCGCGACGAGCGATCCTAGGTCGACGAAGGCACCGCCGATGATGGGGCCGATCGACCGCCCGACGGCCATCAAGCCCTGCGCATCTCCGGCTCGTTCGCTGGGGTTCAGCGATCGTTCGGAGAGCATCTGAAGGACGCCGGGAACGCCCATCCAGAAGGCAAATCCCCACCAGGCCAGGCCAATGAAGTAGAACGGCATCGGACCGACAACGGTGAGCAGGCCGGCGGGTCCAATCGAGGCGAGGAACCACCCCGGTCGCCGATGCCGGGTTGAAAGGCTCGCTCCGAGCAAGCCCCCGGCCGCATTGAGGCTGAATCCGATGGATGCGGAGATCTCGGAGAGTTGGTGCATGTCACGCGCGACGATGGCCTCATTGATGAACAGCGCAGACCCGAACATCGTGGCGCCTCCGAGGGCCGCCAACAGCACACGATTCGAACGCGAACGGCTGACGTGGCCCCGGGCGCGTCGCGAACCCGTGAGCTGAGCGCCGAAGACCGCCGCCGGGATCGCAGCCGCAGCCAGCACGATGTAGATCGCCCGGTCACCCTGGATCCCCGCCACCGCGAGAACAGGAGCGCCGACCAACGCCGTAACCGGGCCGGTGGCCGAGATCGCCGCCATCGACGTCCGCCGCTTCATTGCGTCAGTCCAAGCGAGCCAGGTCATTGCTCCGGCTGCGAAGCCCGCCACCAGGCGCAACGCGAGCAACACAACGTAGATGTTCGGGATCGCGCTCAACAGGTTCAAGACCACCAGCGCCGTTGCGGCAATCCGAAGGATCCTGCCATTGGGTGCCATGAGCCGGGGCAATACGAAGTTGGCCAGCGCGAACGCGCCGACTTGGACGACCGAGAGGGCGCCGGATGCGCCTTCGGTGACGCCGTACCGGTCGGCAATCGGAACGATCAGCCACGGCGTGGCAGCGAACATGAGAGCGGTTGCCGCCGTCGCTCCGATCAACGCGATGGGAGCATCCCGGCTCGCTCCGTACGCGATGCGAGTTGGGCCCTGCACCCGGAGATTGTTGCACGCCCCGGGCGCCGCGATGCGCCCATCGCTGCGCCACTCCCCCAGGAGCTCCGATACATCCGAGCTACGCTGCTACGCCGCCGAAAGAGCAGGACTGCCCACCGATGAGCGAATCCGCACATGCTGTGACCGACGGCCACAGGTACTGTCGATGAGAGGTGCCATGTTCTCGCGGTTCGAAGGACCGATCACGATCGAGAACCTGCCGGATCCAGCGCCCGACCCCGACGGCGTTGTCGTGCGCGTTGAGGCGACCGGACTGTGCCGTAGCGACTGGCACGGCTGGATGGGCCACGATCGAGACATCACGCTCCCCCACGTCCCGGGCCACGAACTCGCCGGCACGATCGTGGCTGTTGGCTCCAAGGTGCGGCGATGGCGTGTCGGTGAGCGCGTCACGGTCCCGTTCGCAGCCGGATGCGGGAGCTGCGACGCTTGTTCGTTGGGTGATGAACAGGTGTGTGCGAACCAGTTCCAGCCGGGCTTCACCGGTGCCGGCTCCTTCGCGGAGTTTGTCGCCCTTCGCTACGCCGACGGCAATCTGGTCCGCGTGCCGGAGTCGATCGACAGCGCCACGGCCGCATCGCTCGGCTGCCGGTTCGCCACGGCCTACCGTGCAATTGTCGATCAAGGTCG
>JAHEEL010000213.1 GCA_024640745.1 Actinomycetes bacterium | reverse complement strand
CGCGACCGGCAGCGTTGACGGCCCACGGTGTCGTGGGCAGGTTGCCGCCGTAGATCGAGGAGCAGCCGGTGGCGTTGGCCACGATCATGCGGTCGCCGAAGAGCTGGCTGACGAGCTTGACGTAGGGCGTCTCGCCGCAGCCGGAGCAGGCACCCGAGAACTCGAACAGCGGTTCGAGCATCTGGGATCCCTTGACGGTCTCCAGCTTGAACGTATCCCGCGACGGTTCCTCGATCGTCTCGAAGAAGTCCCAGTTGGCCCTCTCGTCATCGAGGTAGTCGAGCTTGGGCTCCATGTTGATGGCTTTGTGCTTGACCTCCTCCTTCGACTTCGCGGGACACACGTCGACGCACACCCCGCATCCGGTGCAGTCATCCGGCGCCACCTGGATCGTCATGAGGTGGTCGGGGAGCTCGCGGCTGCGGAAGCCGCGGCTCTTGAAGGTATCCGGCGCTCCTTCGAGTGCCGACTCCTCGAAGACCTTCATGCGAATCGCAGCGTGGGGGCACACGATCGAGCACTTGGCGCACTCGATGCAGATCTCCGGATCGAAGATCGGGATGTCGACCGCGATGCTGCGCTTCTCGTATTGCGTCGTCCCGGTGAGGAAGGTGCCGTCGACCGGCATGGCGGATACAGGAAGCAGGTCCCCACGGTCCTCGAGCATCATCGCCGTGACTCGCTGCACGAAATCCGGAGCGTCGGCAGGAACCGAGCGCTTCATCTGCAAGGTTGAGCTCACTTCGGTCGGCACCGTGACCTTGTGCAGATTCGCAACGGCGCCGTCGACGGCCGCATAGTTCTTCTCGACGACCACCTCGCCGAACTTCGAGTACGACTTCTCGATCGCGTGCTTGATGGCCTCGATCGCACGGTCCTGCGGCATGAGATCAGAGAGAGCGAAGAAGCACGTCTGCAATACCGTGTTCGTGCGCTGCCCGAGTCCGGCCGCCCGAGCGACGGACGTCGCGTCGATCATGTAGAAATCCAGGTTCTTGTCGATGATCTGCTGCTGCACCTCCGCCGGCAGCTGGTCCCAGACCTCGTCCGGCCCGTAGGGGCTGTTGAGCAGGAACGTCGCTCCCTTCGACGCCTTGGCCAGCACATCGACCTTGCTCATGAATTCGAACTGGTGACAGGCGATGAAGTTCGCGTCCGCGATCAAGTACGTCGCCTCGACCGGAGCGGGGTCGAAACGGAGATGCGACGTCGTCATCGCTCCCGACTTCTTCGAGTCGTAGACGAAGTAGCCCTGCGCGTAGAGGTCGGTGCCCTCGCCGATGATCTTCACGGTGTTCTTATTCGCTCCCACCGTTCCGTCGGCACCAAGACCGTAGAACACGGCACGAACCTGGGATTGACGCCCGGTGGCGAAGCCGTCGCGGGCGTCAATCGAGAGCCCGGTCACATCGTCGACGATCCCGACCGTGAAGCGGCGTTTGGGATCGTCCTTGCGTGCCTCGTCGAAGACGCCCGCCACCATTGCCGGCGTGAACTCCTTCGACGAAAGGCCGTAGCGGCCGCCGATGATCCTCGGCATGACGGCCCACGACGTTCGGCCGGCCTGCGTCTCCTCGACGACGGCCGTCATGACATCCTGGAACAGAGGCTCGCCGATCGCTCCCGGCTCTTTGGTCCGGTCGAGTACCGCGATGTTGTGCACGGTGGGAGGCAGCGCTGCCACCAGGGCATGCGTCGAGAATGGGCGGAACAGCCGGACCTTGACGAGGCCGACCTTCTCGCCGTGATCGACCATTGCGTTCACGGCTTCCTCGGCTGCTCCGACCCCGGAGCCCATCATCACGATCACATCGGTGGCGTCGGGCGCCCCGACGTAGTCGAAGAGGTGGTAGCGCCGGCCCGTATGCTCCGAAAAGCGATCCATGGCGCCCTGCGCGATGTCGGGCACGGCTTCGTAGAAGGGATTGCAGGCTTCACGCGCCTGGAAGAACACATCCGGGTTCTGGGCGGTGCCGCGCAGCACGGGACGATCGGGATCCATCCGGCGTTCGCGATGCGCGAGGACTCCGTCGATCGGGATGAGCTCTCGGAGGTCGTCGTCGGACAGCTCCTCGATCATGTTCACTTCGTGCGAGGTGCGGAAACCGTCGAAGAAATGCAGGAACGGGATGCGGCTCTGAAGCGTCGCCATCTGAGCGATCGCCGCCATGTCGTGGGCTTCCTGGACCGAGCCGGACGCGATCATGGACCAGCCGGTGCTCCGGGTCGCCATGACGTCGCTGTGATCCCCGAAGATCGAGAGCGCGTGGGTCGCAACGGTTCGCGCCGCAACGTGGAACACGGCCGGCGAGAGCTCGCCGGCGATCTTGAACATGTTCGGGATCATCAGCAGGAGGCCCTGCGATGCGGTGAACGTCGAGGTGAGCGCGCCGCCTTGGAGCGCCCCATGCGCCGTACCCGCGGCGCCGGCCTCGCTCTGCATCTCGATCACTTCCGGGATGTTGCCCCAGATGTTCGGACGCTGGTGGTTCGACCACGCGTCCGACAACTCGCCCATCGGCGAGGAGGGGGTGATCGGATAGATGGCCAGGACTTCGTTGGTTCGATAGGCAACCGAAGCCGCAGCTTCGTTGCCGTCGACGGTGATGACCGTCCGCGTCGGCGCCTCGATCGTGGTCATAAGGAGAAATCCTCCGGCATCGCGAAGCCCACATGGTAGGAGACGCGAGACGGGCCCTCTCCGTTTGCAGTGAGGTTGAGCCTTTCGACCCTAGTTGGCCGTGCCGGTGCTCTCGCCCTCCGCTTCGGGCGCTGCCTCAGGAGCGGCCTCCACGACATCCGACAGCCCGAGTTCCGCCTTCAGCTCTTCGAGCTTCGCGTCCGCCTGCGCCTCGTTCATCGCCTGCCGGAGCTCCGCTTCGCCACCCTCGGGCGTCGCGTCGAAGATCTCGGCCTTGGCCATGGCCTGTGCCTGGCGCTTCTGGATCTTGTTCTCAACGTCTTCGAGCGACGGCATCGAGTCGTCCATCGTCGAAGACATCGACTCGACGGCGGCGTTGACCGATTCCTGCATCTTCGCCTGCTCGAGGGCGCCGAGCAGCTCCATCTGCTTCGCACTGAGCTCCTGGAGCTTCAGGGCGTTGGCCTGCACCGCCGCCTTGGCTTCATCGGCTTGCTTGATCGAGGTCTCGTACTGCGACGTGAGCGACGTCAGGTTGTTCTCGGCGGCCTGGAGCTTGCTGGCCTGTCCCTGGGCAATGTTGGTCCACTTGGTCACAGCTGCCGTGTCTCCGGCAGCCTTCGCCTCCTCCGCCTTGATGATGGCCTGCTTCGCCATTTCTCGCGTCTCGCCGACCTGGTCGGCTGCCTTCTCGATCTTGGCCTCGAGCTGCGTTCGATGCGCAACGATGTTCGCCGCCTGATTGCGCAGATCCTGGTTCCTCTTGTTGGCCTGATCGATCGCCATCTGGATCTCGATCTCGGGATCCATCTTGGCGTCGGAGGTGCTCTTGAACCACGCCTTGATGTACTCCCACCATTTCCTCAGCATTGCGGGGTCCCCTCTCTTCCTGTGCCGGTGTCAGTGCGATTCTAGGAGCGCGCTCAGCGCCT
>JAHEEL010000049.1 GCA_024640745.1 Actinomycetes bacterium | reverse complement strand
TTGCGCTTCGATGCTCGCCATCTGTTCGTTCGTGACGTTCGTGAGGCCGAAGGCCGCGCTCACGAACTGCGCCAGGTCGGCCCGATAGTCGTGACCGAGGGCATTGAAGGCCCCCGGGATGACTGTTGCCGCGTTCTTCGTGTCGATCGCCGTCTGCCAGAATGTCACGGCCGGAACCCACTGTTGTGTTCGTGAGACATTGGGCGGGCGCCGTCCGGCGGGTCCCAGCCACGCCGGTTGCCGATAGGCGACGTCGGGGCCGAATCGGGTCACCGGGTCCTCGTGGTGGTCGAGGAAGAAGAAGCGAAGAGCGGATCGATCGATGTCGGGCAGCGAGCGGTATTCGTCGATCGTGGCGAAGCGCCCGAACAGCGAGCCGTCGACGTTTGGGCCGCCGGCGAACAACTCCCGCCGCCACTTTCCGGCATACGGCGTGCCTGCCCATAGGCCACGATCGATGCCCAGTTCCTCGAGCACATCGGTACCACCGCCGACGAATGCGCCCTGGCTGGTCTGTGCCCCGAGACTCTCACCGTAGAGAACCACCCGCGGACGGCTGTCGGCCTTCCGCCGGGCAACCGAATCGCTGATTGCACGCAGGAGAGCCGCGTGTTGCTCGACGGCAAGCGGAATCTTCGACGTGGAGAGCATCGACGGGAGGGAACCGTACTGGATCGCCACCGAGGCGATGTCCCCCCTGGCGAGGTACTCGGCGGCTTCGACGGGGATGTAGTTGAAGTAGCCCGTGCCCGCCGGTGAGCCGACCAACAGGACCGACCGGTCGAAGGCGCCGGTTCGTTCGAGCTCTTCGATAGCGAGCGCTATCCGCCCCTCGACCGTTTCGGCGGAGTCGACACCGACGTAGACGCGGATTGCATCCATGGAGCCTGCTTCGCCCATCACTTCGTCGATTCGTTCGCCGGGCGACGCCTCGAGCACGAACCGGCGTCCCTGCAGGCCGAGTTCGTCGAAGGCGACGACGCTGTCCGCCGACCCGCTCACGGTCCCAACAGTCGGCGCCTCCGCGTAGCCGGCTTCGGTGCGGCTGTTTGATGCCTCGATCTTCGCTAGAACGTGCCGGAGGCCGGAGCGAGCAGTCATCGCCAGGGCTCCGCCGAACACCGCATGAGTGGCAGGCAGCCAGGCGGCGGCACGCCCACCGAAACGGTCGGCCAAGACGGTTGCGCTTGACCGCGCAACGGTGCGCTCGGCCATGATGGCGCTGCCGGCTGTGACGGCGACACTGGTGCCGACCGACAGCGTCCACGCGATGTCGCCGGGGCCCGGCGGCACTCGGCCGTCGGTTGCATATCGGCTGATCCGATCGCGCAGGTACATGAACGAGACAACGTCGAGCGCGCCCAGGGCCAACACGAGTGCCGCATTTCGCGCTTTCGAGTCCCGTGTGCCCGCTCGGGAGACGAAACCCCGAGCTATGCCGGTCGTCACCGCCGCAGCGGAGGAATACGACCACGTGCGTACGGCCGTCGTAGCAAGCGAAGCGAGCCGGGACGATCCGACCTTTGGCCCAAGGACGGCGGCGACCGCGCCCGACGCCACGCCCATCGCGACGTCGGTGGCGAGTGGCGATGCAATTGGCAGCTTGCCGACGGACCGGGTGTACGCACTGCCCGCGACATAGCCCGAGGCGAACGACCCTGCAACGACGAGCGCCTGATCGGTCCTCGGTCGCTCCATGAGGGAAGGCTGATTGGCCTCGATTGCGGCGGCGGCTCCGAGGGCGAGCCCCGTCTGCACGTGTGGCGTGGAGAGAAGACGGGCAAGTGGTCGGAGCGGATTCATCGGTTGTTCTTCCCCAGGTTCGCGGCGTTTGCCCGTTCGACCGACTTCATCTCGGCAGCACGATGCGGACAACGGAGGCGACGATAGTCAGGACCAGGGCGCCAATCAGGGTCGCCAGAATGCTTTCGCTTGTCAGGCCCACATTCGCGTCCCGGGCAATCCATATCGCGCCGGCCATGAGCCCGACGTTGATGACGAGCGTGAACAGCCCCAGCGTGACCATGCGCAAGGGGATCGCCAGGAACTTGGCAATCGGTCGAATCGTCGAGTTGATGATCCCGACGGCGAGGCCGAAGACGAGCCACCACCACCATTCGCCCTCGAACGAGAGGCCCGGAACCAACCACACGGTCAGCCATGCGGCGGCGCTATTGAGGCCGATACGAAGGACGGTGCGCATTCCCTCACTCCTCCGCAGCTAGACGATCCGACGTTCGGATGCCCAACGCGCGAGCTCGTGGCGGTTCGACAGCTGGAGCTTGCGCAGCACGGCGGACACGTGGGTCTCGACCGTCTTCACTGAGATCGACAGTCGTGTCGCGACCTGCTTGTAGGCGTAGCCGCGTGCGATTTGTCGAAGCACCTCGCGCTCGCGAGGAGTCAACTGGTCCAGCTCGGGATCGGCCTCCACCGGGACGGCATCGGAGAACGCGTCGAGTACGAACCCGGCCAGCTTTGGAGAGAACACCGCGTCGCCGGCGGCGATCCGCTCGACCGCCTCGGCGAGCGCCTCCGGCTCGATCGACTTGGTGACGTAGCCTCGGGCGCCGGTCCGGATCATCGCGATGACGTCCTCAGGCGCGTCTGAGACCGAGAGGGCGAGGAATCGGATGTCCGGATTCGTCTCGTGCACATTGCCGACGACGGAGAGACCGCCCCCGCCGGGCATGTGCACGTCGACGAGCACGACGTCCGGACGCTTCCTGCGAATCTCATCGACGGCCGTATCGACGTCGGTGGACCAGCCGGCGACAGCGAAGCGCTCGGAGAGCTCCGCACGGACTCCACTCAAGAAGAGCTCATGATCGTCAACGAGATAGATGGTCGTCATCGGGACCCCGATCGTAGATGGACTTCGGTGCCTTCACCCGGCGTCGAGAAGACGCTTGCCTCCCCACCGGCGCGAGACATGCGGGCAGTGATCGACTCGGAGATTCCCTTCCGGTCCTCAGGGATGCCCCCGGTGTCGAAGCCCTTGCCCTGGTCGGTCACCCAGGCCTCGACGGCATCGCCCGTGCACTCCACGTAGACGGAAACCGACCGCGCTCCCGAATGCCGAGCGGCATTCGCCATGGCCTCGGACGTTGCGGCGACGAGGGTCACGGCTGCGTCGTCGAGGGGGCGATCGCCGACCACCACAACTTCGATCGGGACGTCGAAATCGGATTCGACCTTGGCGGCGGCCGCTGCGACACCCTCGCCGACGGTGCCGGTCCGCCCGGGGGACTCGGGGTCGAACAGCCAGGTACGCAGGTCGCGTTCCTGGGCCCGGGCGAGCGTGATCATGCGCTGAGGGTCATCACTGCGCTGGATCATGGCGAGCGTCTGGAGAACCGAATCGTGCAGGTGGGCCGCCATGTCGGCGCGTTCCTCGGAGCGGATGCGGGCGCGGCGCTCGTCCGTGAGCTCCTCGAAGAGGCCCCAAACCCACGGTCCAAACAGCAGCATGAATCCGGCAGCGGTCAGGAGGACGGCGAATGCGGCGGGGCCGAGCGACTGAATCGAGTCGAGCGACGCGAGCACAACGACGACGCCGATCGCCATGAGCGCGACGCCGGCGAAGATCTGGAATCTGCTCCGGCGTGCCCCCGTGTCCGATGGGCGGGTGAAGCGCGTGAGACGTCGTCTCGATTCGCTGCTCGATCGATCCCAGATGAGCGCGGCGCCGAAGATGACCAGGATGGCCGGCCACACGATGGGCCCGAACCACAGGCCGAAGGCCTCGAGCACGAGCAGGAGGGCGATGAATGCCAGGCCGAGGCCCGCCCGCTGTGCGGTCGTTGGGGGAGGGTCTGCCGCGATCATCGAGCCGTACTCGTGTTCGTCCGGTGTCGTCAGCCAGCCGACGAGGTAGCACAGGACGCCGAATCCGCCGGCCAGAATGAGCGAGACGAAGGCCGCGCGGACGTAGACCGCTGGGATGCCGAGACGGCTTGCGATTCCTGCGGCGAGGCCGGCGACCACCCGGTCGTCGTTCGAACGCGTCAGCCGTCCGCTCAGGACCTGGATACGGTCGGGGCGGTGCGTCTCATCGGAGTCGGCTGTGGTGCTCATTCGTACTGATGTTGTCACAGGCCGCGAGTTGCCACAACCCGTGACGACCCTGAGATCGCCCCGACATCTCAGGGTTCGACCAGGATCATCCCCAATGGCGCAATCCGACCGCAAGCCGCATGATGAGGTCATGGCTGCATCAACTCAACCCCCCCAACCGATTCCACCGTTGCGCCGCCCGCTCGCAGATCGAGCGTTTGCCGGCGTCGCGGCAGGTCTGGCCCAGCGATTCAATGTGAGCCCGGCCTGGTTCCGGGTCGGCTTCGTCCTGCTCGCGTTGTTCGGCGGACTTGGATTCGTCCTCTATGCCCTCGCGTGGATTCTCATCCCCGACGAGGGGAACGACGAGTCGATCCTGCAGGAGTGGATTGACGGCTTCGACGCCTCGAACTCGGCAATGGTTATCGGCGTTGTCCTCATTGCGATTGCGGCGATCACGTTCCTGACGAGCTTCCAAATCATGTCGGGCAAGTTCGTCGTCGCAGCGATCCTGCTCGTGATCGGTGTGCTCCTGTACCGTGGCGATCTCGGCGGCGGCAAGAAGCCGCCCGGGACCGCCGGGCCACCGGACGAGACTGCGCCGATCGGCGAATCCGGCGTCGGCGACTCGCTTGACTCCGAGATCGGGAGCACAGCGAGCGGCGGGCCCAGCGTCTCGGTGGATGGCGGTGCCGATGCTGAAGACTCGGCGACGGTAGGCGATGGCGTAGCTGCCACCACGGTCGCGGCTCGCCCAACGCCGGCTGTGCCAACCCCGTCCCCGGTTCCTGTCCGTCCCCCCAAGCCTCGCTCGATCCTCGGGCGGCTCACCGTCGCCGCAACGCTGATCGCGGTCGGCGGCCTTGCGCTGTTCGACGTCGCCGGCGTGCTCTTCCCGGATCCGGTGCACTACCTCGCCGTCGCGCTTGGTGTTGTCGGGGGCGGTCTGCTCATCGGGACGTTCTTCGGGCATGCCCGATGGTTGATCTTCGTCGGGCTCTTCCTGATTCCGTTCCTGTTCGTAGCAAGCATCGTCTCCGATTGGACGTTCACCGGCGAAGCGGGGGATCGGTACGTGCGCGTCGAGACACTCGTCGATCTGCAGGAGGAGCAGTACGACTACGTCCATACCGCTGGCGTGCTCGAAATCGACCTCCGCTGGTTCGAACCGCCGGTCGATGTATCCGGCAGTCTGTATCCGATTACCATCGACGCTCGGGTCACGGCGGGCGAATTGCGGATCCTGCTTGCCGATGATGTCAGCGCCGACGTTCACGGGTCGGCCGGCATGGGTTCCGTCGACCTCTTTGGTGACCAAAGCGCCGGTATCGGTGTGTCCAGCGACGCTGTCACCACATCGTCGGCTACCGACGTGGCATTCGTGATCGATGCGCGGACCGATCTCGGTTCGGTTGTTGTCGACGTGCTACCACGAGACGATTCCGTATTCCGTTGGGAAGGGTGAACCATGATCCGACATAGCTTCGATGCCATCTCATTTGCCTTCGGCCTGCTGTTCGTCGGCATCGCCGTGCTCACACCGAATCGGGAGTGGCTCCCGGATAACGCCGGCCGATGGGCGATCCCTGCGGCCGTCCTGATCCTCGGTGCGGGCCTCGCCATCTCGGCGCTGGCGTCGAGCCGGGGGAGAGACCAGTCCGTTGACTAGTGCTCGGAATGGCCCTTCCCCTCCCACGGATGGCTCGATACGCTGTGCTCAGCGTTTGGAGGAGCCGCATGCCTGCGCCGAAGCAGTTCAAGCCCGGTCCGGAGGTCTTGCGCTCGCGCACGACCGAGGTTCCTCCCAATCGCACCAAGGGGCGCTACGCCGTGGTTCCATCCCCTCGCGAACCGCGGGTCGTCGGTGAGGACTCGGTCGAGGTCGACGTCGACGATGTCACGGTCGTGATGCAGGGCGACGCCGTCGGCGCATCGAAATACCAGGGGCGATCGCTTCACGCCCACGTCGAACCGGGGCTTTCGATCGAGATCGACGAGACACCCGAACCCGCAGAGCCGGCACGCGAGGAAGTCATGATGCTCGGCGAATGGCGCTCAGAGGCGCATCTCGACGGCAGACGCTATCGCCGCAAGGATTCGCGCCTGCCCTGATCAGGTGCTCGGCGCCGTCGGACACTCCTCGGAGTCCTGCAGGTCGAGCTGGATCTTCGCCAGTTCTGGATCGTCGATGACGAGTTGCACATGTTCGTGTACTAGGTCGATGTTCGCGATTCTTCCCGGTTTGCCGTCGTCCCGGTACTTCAAGTGGTACTCCGGCGGGATGAACCGGACCGAGACGACTTCGTCGATGTCAACCGACGGCAGTAGCTCCACGAGTTCGGGGAGGAGATCGAGTGGGATGTCGGTGGTCGTCGTATTCTTGATGACGTCGGCGAACTTCCCGAAGTTGAGGATCAGCGATGTCGGATCGGTCTGTTCCATGGCCGCTTCAAGGACGCAGCGTTGGCGCGACATGCGGTAGTAGTCGCTGTCGGCGTGACGCGTCCGCGCGTAGGCCAAGGCCTGTTCCCCGTTCATGTGCTGTTCGCCGGCCTCGATGACGAGGCGCGTGACCGTGCCGTCGAGTAACGGGTATTCGTCGTCGACGATCTTCTCAGGCACGTACATGTCGACGCCACCGATAGCGTCGATGATGTCGCCGAAGCCGTCGAGGTTCACGAGCGCGTAGTAGTGGATGGGGATCCCGAGGAACTCGGAGATCACGCCCTTGACGGCGTTCTCCGATGGCTCACCCGGGCCCGGGAAGGCCTCCGGGTGCTGCTCACCCTGGATCCAGAGCTCGTTGATCAGCTCCGGATAGCAGTTGCAGTCCCAGATGCCCATCCCGTCCGGCAGCGGGGAGTAGGTCCAGTTGCGGGGGACCTGGAACATGGCGGCTTCGCCGGTCTTCGGATCGATGCTCACGGTGATCATGGTGTCGGTGCGAACGCCGGTTCGGCCCACACCGAAGTCGCCGCCGAGGAGCAGGATGTTCAGCCGATCGAGGTCATCCCAGGGCACTTCCTCGACCACCGTCGTGGTCGTAGACGATGTCGGTGCGGCCTCGTCGCCCGGCTCCGGCGAGTCGGCGGATGCCGTCGTGCTCGTCGTGTCGGCGGCCTCGTCGCCGTCGAAAACGGTTGTGATCAGGCTGTATTGAACAAGGTCGTAGTAGCCGAACACCACGTGCGGCATGAGCAGGAAGGCACCGATGATGATGACTGCGGTGAGTCCAACGACCCGGCTCGTCGACCGACCGGATGTCGACGCCGACCGGTAGGCGTCGTCCGCCGCCCATACCCGGTAGCCCAGCAGGGCGATATTGACGACCATCAGCAGCGCCATCGACGTGGGCTTGACGAAGGCCGTGAGCACCGACACCCGATCGTGGAAGAAGAAGAGCAGGATCAGCAGGACCGCCACATCGATGATGAACAGCCTCCGCGCCTTCTTCCGGTCGCCGGCGATCCACTGTCCGACACCGGGGAGCAGGGCCGATGCGGCTGCTGCGACGAAGGGGTTGGGCGAGCGCTGGTCCGTTCGTCTGCCCGTCATGAGCGCATGGTAGGAACCGGGCAACAGTAGTCGTGGCAAGGGTTGCGTTGGCTTCGGACGCACCGGGGTAATCTGCCCGGGACCCAACAACGACTCCGAGCGCAACCGTGAACGACACCCCGATCGACGGCCCGCCCAACGACACCCCCCAGCACTCCCATCGCACCCGCTACGCGTACATGCGGAGCGACGGGACGCTCGACATTGTCTTGGGTAGCCTCGTCGCGGGGATCGGCGCCTACGTATACCAGTTCCTGGGCGGGCGGAGCCTCGGCGAGGAAGCGTTCGCGCCTATCGGTGCGCTCCTCACTGCTCACTTCCTGGCGTTCGTCATCATTCTGCTCCCCATCGAGCAGTTCGTCATCCGGCGGATCACGCTCGGCTATCGCGGCTGGGTCGTTCCGATACGGGCGATCGCCCTGGCGGTGTCGGCGGCGTTCGTCGCCGCGGTGGTGGTTTGGTCGTCCGCCGACACCTACTTCGACGGAGATGCCTCGTTCGTCTGGTTCGTTGTTGCGACCGTCGCATTCCACTTCTTCTTCGTCGTTGGCCGCGGCTACCTCGCCGGATACCGCCGATTCCGGTCCTACGGCTACGCCAGTGGAGCGGCGTCGCTACTGCGCCTGGCGATCGCACTCTTCGTTGTGATCATCGGTCCCACGGTCACCGGCTTCGCCTGGGCGCAGGTACTCGGGCCCCTCGTGATCTTCTTCTGGCGGCCGTTCCGGGCGCCCAAGCAGCGCCGCACCGGATCCCGAGGAGAGCTCAGCGGCGAGCACGCCGAGCAAGTGGGGGAGAAGGGACTCCTCTCCGGCCTGGTGCTGTCGTCGGCGGCGTCGCAAGCGCTGCTGCTTGCCGGGCCGCTCGTGGCCGGTGGCTTGGGCGCAAGCGCTGCACAGTTCTCCATCACCTACGCCACGCTCACCCTTGCCCGTGCCCCGCTGACCCTCGGGTACAACCTGATTGCGCGAGTTCTGCCGCCGTTCACGGAAATGGCCGCTCGCGGCGAGCGCCGCGAACTCCGCTCGTGGGCGAGAGGCATGGGCGTTGCCGGAGTGGCGCTGGCCCTGATCGGAGCAGCCCTCGGGGCCGCCCTGGGACCGGCGATCGTTGCGACCGCATTCGGCGACGGGTTCCGACCGACGGCGATGGTAGGTGCCCTCGCTGCGGCCGGTGTGGTGCTTGCATCGGCTGGGTTGTTCATCGGCCAGATCCTCGTCGCTCGCGGCCGCGCGGTCCGGCTGGCGGTGGCGTGGTTTGTGGCCGTTGCGGCTTCGATTGTGACGCTGTTCGCGCCGATCGACGACCCCGTGCTCCACGTCATGATCGCTTTCATCGTCGGCGAAGGATTCGCACTCGCTGCGCTCGTGGGCGGGGCTCTGATGCGCGATCCGGAAGAGGGAGAGATCTCGCACGGGTATACCGTCGCCAAGCGGTCGCTGGACATTGCGGTGGCCCTGGTCGCGATGCTGCTGCTCTCTCCCGTCCTCGTGATTTCCGCAATCGCGGTCAAGATCGACTCACGAGGCCCAGCGTTCTTCCGGCAGTTGAGGACCGGGCGTGACGGGATCGACTTCTGGATGGTGAAGCTGCGGACGATGGAGGTCGACCACGACGATGCCGTGTTCCATGACCATCTGGAACAACTCCAGTACAGCGAAGACGACAACGAGTACACGATCAAGATCGACGATGATCCGCGCGTCACGCGCGTCGGCGGCTTTCTGCGGCGCTGGTCGCTCGACGAGCTGCCGAATCTGTGGAATGTGCTCAAAGGATCGATGTCCCTTGTCGGGCCGCGACCGCTGGTTCCCGAGGAGGCCGACCTCGTCGGCCTGAGCAACGTGCGGTTCCTCGTCAAGCCCGGCATCACGGGCTACGCGCAGGTCCACGGTCGAGACTCGATCTCGATCGGCGAACGCACCGATCTCGACGATGAGTACGTCGAAATCCGCTCCATGCGGGTCGACATCAAGATCCTGCTGGAGACGTTCGGGACGGTCTTCCGAACCAAGGGCGAGGATACGAAGGTGTAGCGACGGGAATGCAGCGACGACGGAGTAGCGTTCCCTCCCCATGGACACCGTCACCACCCTCCTCAACGAAGGAAATCCGGTCATCGCGGTGGTCGGAGCCTCCGACGACCCGCGGAAGTACGGGAACCGGATCTACCGCGATCTCAAGGCGAAGGGCTTCACGGTGTATCCGGTGAACTCCATGAGAGACATGGTCGATGGCGACCCCACCTACGCCGATCTCGGCGAGCTTCCCGAGACACCCGACATCGTGAACTTCGTGGTCCCCCCGCCGCGCACGCTGCGTCTTCTCGCGCGAGCAAAGGAACTCGGGCTCATGACCGTCTGGGTCCAGCCGGGAGCGGAAGACCAATCGGTGATCGCCTTCCTCGACGAGAATGGTTTCAACTACCTGGCCAACGCCTGCATCATGGTCTACTCACGAGTGGAGTCCGGAATCTGATCCTATCGCCGCACCCCGGCGACGCGGTACAATCGCCGTGGGGCTCGATCAGGGGGATCGGCATGACCATCGATGAGCTGCGCCGAGCGGTGCAATCCTTGCAGGGTGTTGCGTCTGTGAACGTGATACCCCAAAGTGGTGCGTCTCCGATTATCCAGGTATGGACCGACGGATCCGTTCCTGATGCCGATGTTCAGCGCTCCGTCGAGCGGCTCGTAGCGGCCGCCGATCTCTCCGAAGAGCAACCGGCCTACGCTGCCACGCCGAGCTTCGGCGCAGTCGACGATCTCGTCGCCGAACAGGGGAAGCGACGGACCGGCCTCGGACGCAGCCTCGGCGAGACACTGCCGAGCGCCTTCGCCGAACCGGAGCCATCGCACCTCGCATTCGAGATTGCGCCGCACGAACCCGAAACGAGCCGCTTCCTGAAGCTGGCGATCGAGGAGTCCTCGAGAGGGGTCGATGTTCGGGCCATCGACAACGCGGGACGCGAGGCGGGGGCCACCGTGGGCTCGGGTCCCGACGCGATGACGATTGCTGTTGCCGAAGCAGTCGCGCGTCTGCGGGGCTTTCCCGTCCCGACGCACACTGCCACGAATACGCGGGATGTCGACGGGACCACGGTTGTCACCGTCCTCATCGAGCTTCCGGGCGGTCGGAAGGCCGCAGGCGCGGCGATCGTGAGCGGCGGCTTGCCCTTCACCGTCGGCCAAGCGGTGGACAGCGCACTTACGGCGCTGTGAACGACCTCCAATGTGGAGCGTGCGGCGAGACCGATGACCTCGCCGGCCTCGCAGCCGGCGATGCGATCGTGATCACGTGCGGAGCCTGCGGCGCATCGTGGGAGCGAGATCCGTCGCCGCGCTGCCGATCGTGCGGCGGCGCCGATTTGCAGCCGATCCCGCTCGCGATCGTTGAGAAGGGCAGGGGCACCCAGCTGTCAGTGGTCGGGACGCGGACCGTCCACCTCTGCTCGGTCTGCGACGCCGAGACGCTCGAGCGCTATCACGCCAATCGGCCGAATCCGCTGATGCCGTCTGAGTTGCCCACCACCGGCCGCGATCGCTGACGCCGGCGGTCGGGACAGTGGCGCTATGCCGCCTCGGGAGCGACCCGTTTCGTCGGCAGTCGGGTGATGTAGACGACGAGTGCGGCGGCGAAGATGATCAGCGCGACCCGCACCAGGGTCGGCTCGACGACAAACACGATCGAGATCGTGAAGGTTGCGATGATGGCAGTGATGGAGATGGTCTTCGCCCGCGGTGTGAATCCCAGGCCGGCCCGCCAGTCCCGGACGATGCCGCCAAACACTCGGTTGTTGATCAGCCATTGATCGAATCGTTCAGACGATTTCGAGAAGAAGAACGCAGCGAGCAGCACCGGCCCGACTGTCGGGATGAGCGGGAGGACGACGCCGATGAACGCCATGCCGAGGAAGAAGAAACCCAGGATGACGAAGACGGATCGGGCGGCGCGGTTCTTGACGACGGCCATGGAGCGGGGAGCGTAGCGGGGATGTGTTCCGACAGCCCGTCGGATTCCCGGTACATTAGGACGATGTCCTGGCTCGACTGGCTGATCGGCCGCTCTGTGGATGCATCCCGCGTGACCGGGGAGCCGAAGAGTGGCAACGGCGCTTCGTCCTTTCATCTGTGGTGGGAGGTCCCATTTGGGGAACGCCTCACGGAGGTATCCGCCACCCTGGAGGTGGTGGAGCTGCCGGACGTTGAGCGCTTGGTGTTCTGGGCCATTCAGGTGTCGTTTGTCAAACCCGGCGGGGGAGGGGCGCATCTCGGCCTCCAGCACCACCCGAGGTTCCCGGGTCGGACCGCCGCCAACTGGGGCGGATATGCACCCCCGGACGAAGGCGGCCTGCTCCAGGGCTCGCCGTCTCCGCTCCCTTCGACGCCCGGCGATCCGAACACCCGGGACTTCGCCTGGTATCCGAATCGGCCGTACCGGCTGACAATCGAGCGGTCTCCCGACCCGGCGCCGGACGGCTTCTTTGCGTGGCGCGGCTCGATCGAGGATCTTCTCAACGGCGAGCGCACCGTGGTTCGGGATCTCTTCAGCCGCGGAGAATACCTGCGGGGGCCGGTGGTCTGGACCGAGTCGTTCGCCCGGTGCGACCATCCGTCGTTCGCCGCCCGGTGGAGCGATCTGCTGGCCGTTGGCGAGAACGGCCAGCCGATCCCCGTAGCGACGGTGTCGGTGAATTACCAGCAACGATCGGCGGGTGGTTGCGACAACACGAACGTGAGCGTCGACGCAACGGGTTGGACGCAACGCACCGCGACCGAGCGGATCACCCGGGCAGGAGCCCGACTCTCGCTCCCGCGCGCCCTCTGACCGGCGGAGCGTTACCATGCCCGCTCCGGGCGTTTAGCTCAGTTGGGAGAGCGCTGCCCTTACAAGGCAGAGGTCGGCGGTTCGAGCCCGTCAACGCCCACCCTTGAAACCCTTGTTGTGCAAGGGTTTCTGTCGTCCATAGGTGGTTGCACATGGCTCCCGATGGCCTCAACCCCACGCCAACCCCACACTTCAGGTCGAACGTGTGTTCAGGGTTGATGGTTG
>JAHEEL010000212.1 GCA_024640745.1 Actinomycetes bacterium | reverse complement strand
AGTCCTTCCAACCCTGATTGGTGAGGCGCGTCGGATCACCCTGATAGACGAGGAGCCCGTCACCTACCTCGAGGCCGCGGACGATCCAGTCGACGGCCGCCCGGAGGTTCGGCAGAAGCACCCGTATCTGGGTCGGGTCGGCCCCCCAGCGGTGCAGCTTCTCCACGAGCATGCACCACAACGGCGTCGTGTCGACGGCGCCGTAGTAGACGCTCATTCGATCGTGGGGGAGGCTCCGCTCTCCAAGACGCACCTCGTGCAGGATCTTCCCCGGCTCCTCCGACACCGACGGGTCGTTCTCGGTGCCCTGCAGGCTGGCGAGAAGCTGGGCGGTACCGAGCGCAGCAACGCGATCGAGCAGCATCGCTTCGATCGAGGTGATCACGCTGTCGCGGCCGAACAATGCCACGAACCAGGGGATGCCGGCGGCAAACGCGCGCTGTCCATCCATCTTGATCTCGAGAGCGGCAAGGTCGTTGAGGCTGTGGGCCCAGAGGTGTTCGAGCGCGTCGGCGGAGGAGCGCAGCAGTGGTGGTGCGGTCAGCTGGTGCGGGGCGGGTGCGGTCTCGTGCAGATGGTGACCGATCGTGCACGATCGATCCACCGGCATGTGGGAATCGTCGATGATCGGAATCACGTCGATGCAGGTCTTCCACCGCTGGTTCGGTTCGATGCGGGCGGTGAACGTCAGGCCGGAGTCGTAGCCTGCGGGGTGCTCCGAGGGGGCGATCTCGGTCGCTCGCCGGAACGTATCAGAGTGGTATCTGAAGACGAGGTTGCCGTTGGCTCGTCGGGCCGCAATCGGACGCTTCCTCTCGGGACCGGCGCGGCGGACGTCGAACACGTCGGCGAAGTCGACGCCGACCCGCAGTTCGACGTCCACATTCGTGACGCGGCCGGTGCGATTCTCGATGATGATGTCTTCATGGAGCGTCTGACCCTGGTAGCGATGCCGTCGGACGACGAGGCCCGGTTCGGCATGCTCGTCCTGCTCGATGCCCCGGCTCCGGAGGAAGAAGATGGCCTCGTCCGCGTCGACCGACGCCGCATCGACCACTTCAGGGTCGAAACCGTTCACCAGAATCCGGAACTCGGAGAGGAACCTGGTGTCGTTGCTGAAGAAGCCCTGCGGACCGAGCTCGGCGATGTTGCCGCTGCGCCCCGAGACACAGAACGCCCGACCGGCGATCGTGAAGACACCACCGTGCGCGTGCGAGGGAACCCTACCGATGTCCGACCACACGGGAATCGCTCCGTTTCTTTGCCGGCGATCGATCGGTATCGTACGCCACCCCACCGGTGCGTCACAACGACTCTGCGATGCGCACGGGAGCGTCGCTTGCCGTGCGAAGATCGATCGTCGTGGCGGCGTCGTAGACCCGTTCGTAGTCGGCGACCATCCGTTGAACCGAGAATCGCTCGGCGACGTGGGCTCGACAATCGTCAGGTCGGATGCTCTCGGCCAGCTCAACCGCTGCACAGAAGCCGTCGATGTCTCCGGCGGGGACCACGTAGCCGGTTGTGCCGTGGCCGATCACCTCCGATGCCGCCCCCGCGTCGAATGCGACGACGGGGGTACCGCAGGCATTGGCTTCCGCCATCACTAGTCCAAACGGCTCCGCCCACTGAATCGGCACCACCACCACCGTCGCCTTCGCCATGAGCTCGGCCTTGTGCTCGTGATCCGGATCCGGCACGACCTCGATGTTGTCCGGATCGCGCGCGATGAGCGGCTGCAGAACAACGTGCCAATATTCCCGCTCGTACCGCTCATTGGTCTTCATTGCGAGAATCAGCCGACGGCCGAGTCGCCGGGCCACTTCTATGGCCACCTCCGGTCCCTTTTCGCGATTGGCACGTCCGACGAACAGCAGGTAGTCGTCCTTCTCCGTCGCGAACGGATAGCGGTCGATCGGAATCCCGTTGTGCACAACCGCCGCGATGGGGACGTCGGCGGGTGCCCGGTCGGCTTGATCATGGCTGATCGCCACGAGGTGTACCGGGGGAGCCACGAGGCGAGCCAGCCGGATCTGCTCGTCGAGCCACGGCGTGTGCAGCGTATGCACGACCGGTGTGCCGACCGCGAGCGCGCCGAGGGCGGGGCCCACCGTCCCCGTGTGATCATGAATGACGTCGTAATCGCGGCGCATGCGGTACGCGGTCAGCGCTTGGATCGTCTCGATTCGCGTGTCACCGAGTTGCGCGAACGGCGGCTCCCGAAAAACGATCTCGAGCCGTGCCTTGGAGTGGGACCCTCCGGAGGCAACCAACGTGACGTCGTGTCCGCTGTCGACGAGGCCGTCTGCCAGAGCACTGACCACCAGCTCGATGCCACCGTAGCGCTTGGGTGGCACCGACAACCACGGGGGCGCGATCTGGAGGATTCTCACGGTGCGCTCCTTGCATACCCCTACTTCTATTGTTGCACACGCACTTGGGGCCCGGCCGAGGAATCGGCAGAATCCGTCCACGCCGGACCGGCTTTCGATTCGGCCACGGCCAATGCCGGAGGTGATGGAGCTCGTTCGGCTCGTTGGCAGAGCGGAATCACGCTCCGCGCAGCGTTGCGGCGGTGTCGGTACCCGAAGCTGCCGCCCGCAGCGGAGGTCGCGGGCGGACCGCCGTGTACGATCGGACTGGCACAGACCTTGCATGCTCATGTGGAGAGGCCGGGATGACCACGCCGGCAATTCGGACCGACGCTCTCGTGAAGACCTACGGCAGCATTCGTGCGCTCGATGGCCTCGACCTGGAGGTCCGAACGGGTGAGATATTCGGCTTCCTCGGTCCAAACGGAGCGGGCAAGACGACCACGATTCGCCTCCTCGTCGACTTGATCCGTCCCGACAGCGGAGCCGTCTCGGTGCTGGGCCTCGATCCCCGATCCGACGGGGTGGCGTCGCGTCGCCGGGTTGGCTACCTCGCCGGGGACTTCGTCGTCGACGGCCGCCAGACTGCAGGCGAGCTGCTCACATACATCGGGCACGTGCGCGGGGGCGTCGACCCCCCCAGGATCGACGCCTTGATCGAGCGACTTGACCTCGATCCGAGCCGAAAGATCAAGGCGCTGTCGCGCGGCAATCGGCAGAAGATCGGCGTGATCCAGGCGTTCATGGGCGACCCGGAGCTGTTGATCCTCGACGAACCCACGAGCGGCCTCGATCCGTTGCTCCAGCGAGAGTTCGAGGCGATGGCCAAGCAGGTAGCAGCCGAAGGGCGAACGGTGTTCATGTCGTCGCACATCATGGGCGAGGTCCAACGCCTTGCCGATCGCGTCGGAATGATCCACGAGGGGCGGCTCACCAGCGTGGTTGGGGTCGACGAGCTTCGCAAGGCGGCGAGCCGGAAGGTCGAGGTCGTCTTCTCGGACGTCGTGTCCGCTGACGAGTTCGTCGGGATTGCGGGGGTCCGTGACGTTGCGATCGACGGGCGCACCCTCACCTGTCGACTCGACGGCGTCGCCGACGATTTGACCAAGGTGATCTCGCAACACCGTGTCGTGATGCTCACGGCGGAAGAGCCGGACATCGAGGAGCTCTTCTTCGAACGCTACGCATCTTCGGAGGGTCGGGATGCTCCATAGCACCTTCGCAAAGTGGCTCTGGGACAACCGCCGGTCGGTGA
>JAHEEL010000048.1 GCA_024640745.1 Actinomycetes bacterium | reverse complement strand
CCCCAACCAAGGCGAGTTCCCCGTCACGGTTACGGCCGTCAACGGATCGGTGACGATCGAAGAGCGCCCAGATCACATCGTTTCGCTGTCGCCGACCTCGACCGAGGTGCTGTTCGCGATCGGGGCCGGCGATCAGGTCATCGCCGTGGACGACCAGTCCAATTTCCCGGCCGACGCCCCCATGACCGATCTCACCGGCTTCGATCCGAATCTCGAGGCAATCGCCGGCTACGGCGCCGACCTCGTGGTGCTGATGTACGACCCGGGAGATGTCGCCGACGGTCTCAGCGCCCTGGGGATTCCGGTGCTCCTCATGCCGGCGGCTGCAACGCTCGACATCGCGTACCAACAGATCGAGGCGACCGGCGCCGCAACCGGGCATGTCGATGAGGCACTTGCCGTCGTCGAGGCGATGAAGGAGGAGATCGTGGCCATCGGTGACTCCGTCGACGGGGGAGGGGTGACGTACTACCACGAGGTCAGCCCCGACCATTACACCGCCACCTCGCAGACCTTCGTGGGCTCGCTCTACGCGATGTTCGAGCTCATCAACATCGCGGACGACGCCGACCCGGACGGATTCGGCTATCCGCAGCTCTCGGCCGAGCACATCCTTGCGGAGGATCCGGAGCTCATCTTCCTTGCCGACACCAAGTGCTGTGCGCAGAGCGCCGCAACCGTTGCGGAGCGACCGGGTTGGGACACGCTGAGCGCGGTCGAGATCGGGGCCGTTGTCGAACTCGACGACGACGTTGCGTCTCGGTGGGGACCGCGCGTGGTGAATCTCGTCGAACAGATTGCCTCGGCTGTGGTCGAGCGTGCCAACGAATGAACGGTGACGAGATCCGTCCGAGCCACCTTCGCTGGTGGTGGCTCGCCGGGGCATTCGGGGTCCTGGCCGGGGCCGGCCTCCTGTCGATCCTCTTGGGAGCGGTCGATCTGGACGCACCGGCAGTGCTGGCGTCGCTTCTGGACAGGGTGCCGTTCGTCGATCTCGATTCGGGGCTCAGCTCCCGGGAGGAGGCGATCCTGTGGGAGCTCCGGTTGCCCCGAGTGGTCCTGGGCGGCATCGTGGGAGCGACCCTTGCGGTAGCGGGCGGCGCCTACCAGGGATCGTTCCGCAACCCCTTGGCCGATCCGTATCTGCTCGGCGTCGCAGCGGGCGCAGGGCTGGGTGCGACGATCGCCATCGCCTACGGGCCTTCGATCTCCGCGACACCATTTGGGCCGCTTCCCACCCTGGCGTTCCTCGGCGGCCTCGGCGGCGTCGTCGCCACGTACGCGATCGGCTACTCGGTCCGAGCCGGGCGGACGGCGGTCACGCTCATCCTGGCCGGCGTCGCGGTCGCCTCGTTTCTCACCGCCGTCCAGACCTACCTGCAGCAACGCAACGATGAGACGCTACGGGAGGTCTACGGATGGATCCTCGGGAGGCTCTCCACCGTCGGATGGTCCGAGGTATGGATGGTCCTCCCGTACGTGGTCGTTGCGTCCGCTCTGATGTTGGCTGGAGCTCGCCGGCTGGACGTGTTGAGCGTCGGCGACGAGGAAGCCGTCACGCTCGGAGTGGACCCCTCGCGGGTGCGCCTCGTGATCGTCTTGGCCGCCACGTTGGGAACGGCCGCCGTGGTTGCCGTGTCGGGGCTCATCGGCTTCGTCGGCATCATCGTTCCGCACTCCGTCCGCATCGTGTTCGGCACGAGTTATCGCATCGTGCTTCCCCTTTCGATCATCCTCGGCGGTGCGTTCCTGATCGTCGCGGACCTCCTTGCGCGGACGATTGCTGCCCCGGCGGAGATCCCGATCGGCGTCGTCACAGCGTTCTTTGGTGCGCCGTTCTTCGCGATCGTGCTCCGCTCCTCCCGGGGGATCGGCTCATGACGCCCGAGCTCAGCCTGTCCGACGTGGGGGTGGTCCTCGACGGGCGCGAGATCCTGCGCGCGGTGAACCTCGCCGTCGAAGGGGGCGAGTGGGTCGGTCTGATCGGGCCAAACGGCGCCGGCAAGACGACGCTGCTTCGGGCGGTCACGGGGGCCGTCTCGTTCACGGGCTCATTGACGATTGCCGGGGTGAGTTCGCCGATGCTCAGGCGGCGGGCACTGGCGCAGGGCGTCGCCCTCGTTCCCCAGCATCCCGTGCTGCCCCACGGCATGGCCGTCGTTGACTATGTGCTGCTGGGCCGAACGCCCCACCTCGGGCAGGTGACCGGCCCGTCGCGCCACGACCTGGACGTGGTCGCCGACGTGCTCGGCGCGTTGAGCCTATCCGACCTCGCGCGTCGTGATGTGACAACGCTGTCGGGCGGAGAGCTTCAACGCGTCGTCATCGCCCGGGCGCTCGCCCAGGAGGCGCCGATCCTGCTGCTCGACGAACCCACCACTGCGTTGGATATCGGCAAGCAGCAGGCGGTTCTCGAGTTGGTGCATCGCTTGCGGCGAACGAGGAGGCTCACCGTGTTGTCCGCAATGCATGATCTGACCATCGCCGGCCAGTTCCCCGACCGGCTGGTGCTGCTCGCCGGAGGTCGGGTGGTGGCCGAGGGCTCAGCCGCGCGCGTTCTCGAGCCGGCGCTGATTCAAAGGCACTACGGAGCAACCGTTCGGATCCTCGATGATGGAGCCGGAGGAATCGTGGTCGTACCGGTCCGATCTCAGGACGATATCAATGCGTCGAACGCCAGACCGACGAAGTAGCTCAGGACGCCCCCGGCGAAACCGATCCCCGTGTTCTCGAGTGCCGAGACGATCGGGCTGGTCTTGGTCATGGTCGTCTTCGCGGCACCTACACCGAGGAGGCCGAGTCCGGTGAGGACGGCAGCCACGAGCAGCGCCGTGCCGGTGTTGTCGATGAACGCAAACGGGAGGACGGAGGGCAGCGCGCCGGCGAGGAAGAGGCCGGCGGAAGCGAACGCTGCGAAGTAGGGATTGCGCTTCTCGGTGTCGACCACGCCGAACTCGAGACCGGTCATCACTCCGAGCATGGCATCGTCGTTGTTGTCGATGATTTCGACGACCGTTTCGAGGTCGTCGCCGCGCAGCCCCATGGCACCGAACATGTGGCGAAGCTCGTCTCGTTCGTGGTCGCGATGTTCCTTCAGGTGGCGGGCCTCCAGCTTCATCTCGGCATCGAACACCTCCTCTTGGGACTTCGTTGCGAGGTATTCGCCGGTGCCCATCGAGATCATGCCGGCGATCGCCCCGGCGACTCCCGTGAGGAGCACCTGGGTCGCGGTCAGTCCACCGCCGACGACACCGGCGACGAGGAGGAAGGTCGACACGAGGCCGTCGTTGACGCCGAGGATGATGTCGCGCATGTACTGGCGCGACGTGCCGAGATGATCTTCGTAGTCGTCGGGTGGGGTCGGTGCTGGTGGTGCCGTCACGGGAGCCATCGTACCGGCGCGAGGACGGCATCCGTTCCAGGCCGTCGTCCTCAATCCGCGGGCTGCGGACGCCGAAGAGGATACGAGAGGAGACGAGCTGAGCGCCGGCACGCCGGCGAACCGCCGCACGAGGTCGGTTGCATCGAGTCATCAGGAGTGCGGGAGTACGCTGTGCACGCAGAACCCGGAGGAACCATCGCCGATCAACCTGCCTCGGATTCGTCTGCTGAGTCAACGGCCTCAGGTCCACCGGTGACCGGTGCCCGACTCGGTCCGCCGTCGCCGCCGTGGTCCCCGCCGACGAAGATCGCCGTTGCCGTCGGCCTCGTGGTGTTTGCAGCGATCGTGTTCTGGATGTCCCGTGACGCGTTGCCGATCCTCGCCGTTGCCGGGATCCTGGCTTTCCTCGTTGCTCCGATGGTGCGGTTCCTCCACCGGCGTCTGCACCTGCCGCGGTGGATGTCGCTTGCGTTCGGCTACATCGTGGTGCTCGTCGTGTCGCTCGCCCTGATAGCGGTTCTCGCGATCGGGATCACTCAGTCGCTTGCCGGTGTGAACATCGAGGGGATGCAGGATTCGGTCCGCAGCTCGGCGGAGTGGTTCGTGGATTACGCCGACGGCCTCAGGGTCCTCGGCGTCAGGGTCGACATGAGCGAGATCACCGCCCCGATCCAGGACTGGCTCGACGAGACGGCCGAAGACGGCACGTCGGGCGACGGTGTCAGGATCGACGCGGAGGCGCTGCAGGCGATGATGGGCGGGGCGTTCAACTCGATCCGGACGGTGACCGGCCTCGTTACCGCCATGGTGGCGTCGGCACTCATCACGCTGATGATCGCCATCTATCTCAACGCGGATAGCGCGCGGTTCTACTCGTGGATCCATCGAACGGTCCCTCCCGGCTACGAGCGAGACGGCATGATGCTCGCCGACCGTACCGGAGCGATCTGGCGCGGCTACATCTACGGGCAACTCGTGAACAGCTTCATCACGGGCCTCATGGTCTTCGCCGTCCTTGCCTTCGTTGGTGTTCAAGGGGCGTTTCTGATGGGCGTGATCATGATGCTGTTCAACATGATTCCGACGTTCGGGCCGATCATCGCCGCCATCCCCGGAGTCCTGGCCGCGCTCGTGGGAGGGTCGACCCGCTGGCCCGATTTGAACAACTTCATCTTCGCGCTGATCGTGGTGGGCATCTACGTCGTGGTCGTGCAGGCTCAGGCCACCATCATCGCCCCGAAAGTGATGGGTCGCGCGGTGCGCCTTTCTCCCGTGATCATCATCGTCTCCCTCATCGTCGGGTTCAACGTGGCCGGGCTCATCGGCTCCCTGCTCGCGGTCCCCATCGTTGCAACGATCAAGGAGGTGGCGTCCTACCTCTATGCCAAGGTGATCGATCGAGAACCGTTTGTGAACGGAAACGGGAACGGGGGAGCGAGCGCGGCGGCCGATGGGTGAGGCCGAGACGCTGCGCGTCGATGCTGCCGTCATCGGCGCCGGCCTCGGAGGGCTCGGTGCTGCGGGCTACCTCGCCCGCGCCGGCCACGAGGTAGCCGTCATAGAGCACCACACCGTCCCAGGGGGCTACGCCCATGAGTTCAAGCGGCGAGGCTTCCGCTTCGAGGTGGCGCTCCACGCCCTGGACGGCGCCGGGCCGGGCGGCTGGCTGCACCCGATGCTCGACGACCTGGGCGTGCTCGATCGGGTTGAAGTCACGCAGATCGACCCGTTCTACACGGCGCGGTTCGGGGAGTTCGAGATCACCGTGCCGGCGCGTCTACCGGAGTACCTCCGGGAGTTGAAGGCAGCGTTCCCGGCCGAGGCGGACGGTATCGATAGCCTCTTTGCAGCGATTGGGCGGGTGGCCGGCGATGTTGCCCGGTACGGAGAGGACCGATCCTCCGGCGCGAAGGCAACACCGATGGAGATGCTCGAGCGCTATCCGGACATGGCCGCGGCGTTCTCCCAGTCCTGGCGCACGTTCATGGCCATCCACATCTCCGACCCACGCCTGCAAGCGGTGGTGTCCGCGCTCTGGGGCTACTTCGGCCTGCCCCCCTCCCAGGTCTCAGCCGGCCTCTTCTCCCTCGCGCTCCACAGCTATCACACCACGGGAGCCTGGTATCCGAAGGGAGGGAGTCAGGCGATGAGCCGGGCGATCGTCGAGGGGATCCTCCAGCGCGGGGGTACCGTTCGATTCGGGAACCGGGTAACCAGCATGGAGGTGGTGGACGGGCGGATCGTTGCTCTCGAGACGGATCGCGGCCTGCGCATCGAGGCCGATGTGTTCATCTCGAACGCCAGCCCGTCGGCCACGGTCGCGATGATCGGGCCGGAGCACTTCGACGCTGGGTTTCTCACGGGCGTCGAAAGCGACCTGCCGGCTCTCTCCAACCTGGTCGTCTACCTGGGACTCGATCGCGACCTCGCGGCCGAGGGTTGGGTTCATCACGAGTACTTCCTGGCCGAGGGCTACGACGTCGAGGCCGACTACGCCGCGACGGCATCCGGTGACTTCTCGAATGCCGGAATGGTGATCGCCAACTACACCGATGCCGACCCGGGATGTGCCCCCGACGGGCACAGCGTCCTCGTGATGATGTCGCTGGCGCCGTGGGACTACGCGAACGTGTGGGGGACCGGGGGAGCGTTGGCGGGATACTCGGACAACCCCGAGTATCTCCGCCTGAAGAACGAGGCGGCGGATCTCCTGATCGACCGGGCCGGGCGGCTGATCCCCGGGCTGCGGGAATCGATTGTCATCCGGGAGGTAGGCACGCCGCTGACCGACGTGCGCTACGGCCTTGCCCAGGAGGGCAGCATCTACGGGCGGCGGCAGACGGTCGAGAACCTCCTCAACCGGCGGAGCCCAAGGGCACCGATCCCGAACCTCTTCCTGGCCGGTGCCTGGGTGGGTGGCGGCGGAATGAGTGCTGCACTGAGCTCTGGTCGCACGGCGGCAGCGATCGCCGGGAGCCTCCTCACTCCCGGGTAGCGAGGTCGGCAACCCCGGGTCGTCCCCGATCGCGACCCTGACGCCTCAGGGCCGAAGCCGGGTCATACCCGGTACCCGGGTTCGTCGACGTCCCTCATGATCACTCCCATCGGATGGAAGCCAGCCGTCGGGCTTCGGGAGGGAAGACATGGAGCACTCAACCACCTACAGGGTCTACGACTGGTTCGGCCGGCATGCTGCGCTCGTCACGGGCGCACTTGTCGTCGGGATCATCGCCATCGGCGCAGCCGGCGTGCTGACCGCAGACACCAGCGAACCGAGCTTCGAACCGCAAGGCGAGGTCTTCGCGGTGTACGAGCACGCCGAACAGACGCTCAGATCGGCATCGACCGTCTCCCAGGCCTCGTTCCTGGTCGAGGCTGCCGACGGGGGTGACGTGCTCACCGCCGATGCGTTTCGGGAGTGGAAGGCAGCGTCCGATCGGGTGCGCTCGGACGAAACCAATCGCGCCCACCTCGTTGAACGGTTCGACCGGGACGCCGGCATCACGATCCCCGGCGTGCTCTCGCTCGTCGACATCGTCGACGCCACCGTCCCGGGTGGCCTGCGGTCGGCAACCGACGCCGATGTGAAGGCCGCTCTCGCCACCGTGCTGGCAGACGATTCGCCGTTCGCCGACATGCGCCACAGCCTGTCGGAACAGGCGACCTCGTTCGTGGGCCCCGGTGGCGTGACGTGGATCTCTCCGGCATTCACGACGCAGGTCGCCTTCGACAGTGGAACGTTCGCCGACAACCCGGCATCGGAGCAGTGGCTGCGCGACGTTCAGACGCAGTTACGCGCCGACGGCGTGCACACCGAGTCGATCGGGATCGCGATCGACGCGGAACTGGCCTTCTCTGAAGGAGCGGCGAACTCTGCTCCGTACATCTTCCTCGCCGTTGCCTTGATCATCCTGCTGATCGCTTTCGTCCACCGCTCGTACTGGTCGGCGGTTCTGGTGGCTGCAGGGCTCGCCGCCACCACCATCGCCTACTACGGCACATCGGCGCTGGTCGGTCTCAAGATGGGATCGATACTGCTCGCTTTCGTCGTTCCGATCGCCACCATCAGCTTCGGTGTGGACTTCTTCATCCACGGTGTCGGGCGGGTGCGCGAGGTGCAGGTCGAGGGCGGGCTCACCGGCAAGAGCGCATACCCGGCGGGGATGACGGCCGTCTTCACGGCGCTGCTGCTTGCAGCGTCGTCGTCGATTGCGGCGTTCCTCTCGAACGTTTCGTCGGGAACCGAAGCCATACTCGAGTTCGGCCTCGGCGCGGCGATTGCTCTGACCTGGTCGTATGTCATCCTCGGACAGGTCGCTCCGCGCGTCCTTGTCGGAATCGAGCACTTTGTGGGGCCGAACCCTGTGAAGGGCGCGTCGCGGTACGCCTACGCGATCGCCCTGGGCGTCGTCGCTGTTGTCGGAGGACTCGCCGTAGCCCTGGCGGCGGTGATGACCTCCCTGGGGATCGCAGCATTCGCCGTCGTCTTGCTTGCGCTCGTCGTCGGTCCTGCGCTGGCCACCCGCCGGCGCAACATCCGCGCTGCCGAGAAGGGGAGGGTGCTCCATGATGGCCACCGGGGTGCCGGCCACGGACTGCCGGCAGCGGGGACTTTTGTGCACTTCCTTGCCCGGTGGCGATGGATCACCGTACCGGTCGCCATCGCCCTCGGTACGGTGGCGCTGCTGACGGCGCTACAGGTGAAGTCCGGCTTCGCGATCGAGGACTTCCTGTCGGCCGAATCCGACTTCGCCACGTCGATCGATCGGGCGGGCGTGCACTTCCCGTCGAGCGGTGAAGGTTCGAGCTTCGTCCTCGTCGAAGGAGACCTGACGTCTCCGGCAGCCTTGGCCTCCCTCGACGGCGCGGTCGCGAGCCTCGACGCGTCGGCGGCGGACTTCGGGCGCAACGGCGCCGGCGAGTTGATCGTGCGTCCGCATGCCGGCGACCTCGTCCGCATGACGCTCGCCGCGCCCGGCGCGGCCGATGCGATCGCCGCACGGGGTGTGGAGCTCACAGATGAGAACGGAGACGGATATCCAGATTCACCGGCGGCGATCCGAGCCGTCTTCGATACGATTGCCGAGGAGGGTGTTCCCGCGCCCGACGGCTCGGTAGCGCTCACTCCGGACGAGGTGGCGGGACTGCTTGCCGACGATGGGGGGACGGCGCAGACGACTGCAGTGACGGTGATGGTGGGCAGCTTCACCGATCGTCAGGTCATCGAGCCGGCAGAAGAAGCGCTCGTTGCGGCGGCTCGATCCGTCGAAGATGCCGTCTCTACTTTGGACGCCAGCGTGTCAGGGGAGGTCCTGGCCAACCACCACGGCCTGGAGGCGTTCACTCGGTCGATGCTCGTGTCGCTTCCGCTTGCGATCGTGCTCACTCTGATCCTGGCATCCCTCCTGCTGCGGTCGTTCCGCTACGCGGTCGTCTCGGTCATCCCCATCGCCTTTGTGGTCACCGGGGTCTACGCGTTCATGGCGGTTGCCGGCTACACGATCAATGTCGTTACTGCGACCATCGCGGCGATCGCAGTCGGTGTCGGGATCGACTTCTCGACGCATTTCACCGCGAGGTACCGCGAGGAGTTGGCAGCATCCGGCGACCGTCTGCGTGCCGTTCGCCGGGCCGGCGAAGGCACGGGCGGAGCGTTGGTCCTCTCCGCGTTGACCTCGGTCCTCGGCTTCGCAGTCATGGCGCTCGCTCCGAACCCGATCTTCGCCACGTTTGGAACGCTCACGGCGGTGATGATCGCACTGGCGCTCATCGTTTCCCTGGTGGTGCTGCCGAGCATGCTCGTGATGGCAACACCACGACGTGCGGCGGGAGCGGTCGGTGAACGCACCGGTGGAGCCGATGCCGAAGTCCCAGAGCGGGTGTTGGTGGGGGTCTGATCCCTCCCTCCCCCACAGCAAGCCGAGTCCCGGGCCAGCCCCGGGACCCGGCGCGTGAGGGCCCGAATTCGGCGCTCGCGGTGCGTTTCAGTTGAACGCGGGGTACCGCAACGCCTACCGTGTCGCCACAATGGCCGGCCGGCTTGGCCGACGATACGGCGAAGGCGTGTCCGATTCCGGCTACCACATTGCAGGAGGAGACATCGAATGAAACGTCTAGCGATTCTGCTGCTGGCGCTCGGGCTCGTGCTCGCGGCATGCAACAGCAGTAGCGACGATACGACGACGACCACGGCTGCCGCCGATAGTGGCACCACCGAGACGACGGCCGCGCCCCCCGAGGCGACCGGCTCGCTGCTTGCCACCGTGCAAGGTCGCGGGACGCTCAACTGCGGAGTCAACGACGCGGTGCCTGGCTTCGGGTTCACCGATGCCGAGGGCAACTTCTCCGGGTTCGACGTCGACTACTGCCGCGCGGTAGCTGCCGCAGTGCTCGGCGACGCCGAGGCGGTGACGTACCGTCCGCTCACTGCTCAGCAGCGTTTCACGGCGCTCCAGTCCGGCGAGATCGACGTGTTGATCCGCAACACCACGTTCACGAGCAGCCGCGACGGGCGTGAGGGTGCCACGTTCCTGACTACGACGTTCTACGACGGCCAGGGCATGATGGTGTACGCCGACAGTGGTATCACCAGCATCGACGACATGGCCAACCTCTCGGTCTGCGTGCTCTCGGGTACGACGACCGAGCTCAACCTGGCAGCCCGGTTCGGCGACACACCGTTCACGCCGCTGACGTTCGACGCCAACGATCAGCTCCAAGCCGCATTCGTGGCCGGGCAGTGCGATGGCTGGACGTCCGACAAGTCGCAGCTCGCCGGTGTGCGCTCGAACTTCGCGGAGTCGGAGGGCGGACCGGAAGCACTCGTGATCCTCGACGAGACGTTCTCGAAGGAGCCGCTCGGTCCGGTGGTTGCCGACGGCGACACGCAGTGGGCCCAGGTGATCAACTGGGTCGTGCTGGCCACGATTCAGGGCGAAGAGTGGGACCTGACGTCCGCCGACGTGGCGAGCTACGACGGTGACGACGCAGCGATCAGGCGCTTCCTCGGTCTCGAGATCGAGACCGACGACGGCACATCGGTCTTCGATCCGGGACTCGGTCTGCCGCCGGACTTCGCGACGCAGGTCATCAGCCAGGTCGGCAACTACGGCGAGATCTTCGACCGTAATGTCGGCCCCGATACGGCATTGGGTTTGAGCCGCGGGGTCAACGCTCTGTGGACCGACGGCGGCCTGCTCTACGCCCCGCCCTACCGGTAAGCAACCCGTACCAGGAGGGGTCGGGCCGAACGGCCCGACCCCTCCGATTCTCGAAACCGAACACTGAGGGAGACCGTTGACTGCAACTGAGACCCCCAAGGGATCGAAGCCACCGTTCTGGAGGAACGTCCACTTCATCCGCGGGTCGCTGCAGATCGTCGCCGTCGCCATCGTGGTCGGTGGCATCCTGTACCTCGGCAACAACCTCCGAAACGAGCTGATCGCAAAGAACCTCCCGACCGGCTTCGACTTCCTCTCGCAACCCACCGGAGTGACCGTCGCCGACAGCGACTTCAATCCCGCTTCGCCGGTTTGGAAAGCGCTCCTCACCGGCATCAAGAACACTTTCCTGCTGGTCATCGTCGGAATCCCGTTCCTGACGATCCTGGGAACCCTGATCGGCGTTGCGCGCCTCTCGACGAATTGGCTCGTGGCGAAGATCGCGACGGTCTACGTCGAGACCATCCGCAACATCCCGCCACTCCTGATCATCCTCTTCGTGTTCAACGCCGTGATCCTCCAACTGCCCCCGCCTCGTGACCCGGCAACGCCACTCGATTGGTTCGTGATCAGCAACCTGAAGCTCGTCGGGCCCAGCATCGCGACTTCGTCCGGTGCCGGCGTCCTCTTGGTCATCGCTCTGATCGGGTTGGTGGCGGCGGTGGTCGTCGGAATCTGGCGTACCCGCTATTCGGAGCAGACGGGGCAGCACCACCATCGGGTGCTGTGGGGCCTCGCCGTGTTCGCCGGCACTGTCCTCATTGGATACTTCGTCACCGGCCGCCCGCTGTCCATCTCGTTGCCCGAACTCGACGGCCGCATCATCACCGGCGGTTTCGGCGGGTTGGGCGCCTACTTCGCGATGCTGATCGCGCTGGTGATGTACACCGCCAGCCACGTCGCCGAAATCGTGCGCGGCTCGATCCTCGCCGTTCCGAAGGGGCAGACCGAGGCAGCTAACGCCATCGCCCTCTCCGGCTTTCAGCGATTGCGATATGTGACGCTGCCCCAAGCCTTCCGCATCGCCCTGCCGCCGATCATCAACCAGTACCTCAACTTCGCGAAGAACACATCGCTCGCCATCGCGATCGGATACGCCGAGGTCACCCTGATCACCTTCCAGCTCATCGGCAACGGCTACCCGGCGCCGCAGCTGATCCTGCTGCTGATGCTGGCCTACCTGCTCTTCTCACTGACGATCTCGTTCCTGGTGAACATCCTGAACCGCCGGCTCCAACTGGTGGGTAACTGATGAGCACCACCACCTCACCGGGAGGAGCGGTCGCGAAGGCGCCGCCGCATCGTCGCCTGGCACCGGGTGCGTGGCTGAAGAAGAACCTCTTCTCGAACTGGTACAACAGCTTGCTGACGATCGTCTTCGGCGCATTCATCCTCTGGGTCGTTGTCTCCTTGGTGCGGTATCTGCTTCACATCGACACCGAGATCATTCGGGTGAACCTCAAGCTCTACATGGCCGGCCGGTTCCCGAACGAGCAGCTCGAGAGACTGTGGCTCGCTATCTACATCGCGGTCGCCGCCGTGGCGCTCCTGGCACGAGCAACCGTTCTCAACGCTCAGAGGAAGGCGACCGAGGCAGGAATCCAGTTCTCCCGGTCCAACTGGATAGACGTCGTTCGACGATTCTGGCCGATCGGGGCGCTGGTGATCTTCACGCTGAGCTTTACCGAGACGATCACGCCGACCCTGCTCACGCTCGGAGCGGCGGCGATCGGCCTCGCTGCCTACTGGGTCGGCGCGGCGCTGCCAACGTGGCTGGTGCGCCGATCGTGGCTGATTGCCGTAGTCGGCCTCATCGCGTTCTATCTGGCCTTGGCGGGGTTCGGCGGCGTCGGTTGGGACCTGTGGCAGGGCTTCTTTCTGAACATCGTGCTGACCGTCGCCGGCATCAGTCTGGCATTCCCCCTCGGCTTGATGCTCGCGCTCGGACGGCGCTCGACCCTGCCCGCCGTGCGGCTGCTCTCGGTCACCTACATCGAGTTCCTCCGCGGCGTGCCCATGATCACGCTGCTGCTGATGGGTGCCTTCGCCCTCGGCTTCCTGATCCCCGGCGACGTCCAGTTCAGCCTGTTCCTCAGGATCCTGATCGCCATCACTCTCTTCCAGTCCGCGTACATCGCCGAGGTCGTCCGCGGCGGGCTGCAATCGGTGCCGAAGGGCCAGATCGAGGCGGGGCAATCGATCGGCCTCAGCCCGTGGAAGACGA
>JAHEEL010000211.1 GCA_024640745.1 Actinomycetes bacterium | reverse complement strand
AGCCACCTTGGCGCGTTGTCTCATGCCCTTGCTGAAGCCCGAAATGGGTCGGTCGGCCGCGTCCTCGAGGTCGACCTCCACGATCGTCGCATCGACTCGATCGCCGCCGCGCCCCGACAGTGCCGCTGCGTACCCGACGAACTCTCGTGCGGTCAGGAAGCCGTAGACCGCATCCTCCTCGGGCACCAGTGCGACCGAGCCATACACCTTGGGCTTGAGTCGCGGGTTGGCACCCATCACTTCGATCGCACCGTCGGATGGCTGCAGCAGCCCGGCGATGATCCGCAGGAGGGTGGTCTTGCCGGCCCCATTCGGTCCGAGCAGACCAGTGAGCCCGGGGCCAAAGGAACAGGAGAGGTCCGACACGGCGACCTTCTGACCAAACCACTTGGACACGCGGTCGACGGTGACCGTCGGCTCGTGGGCGAAGGCGGGGGACGAGGTGGTCATGCCGCTCTCCGGTATCTGCCGTTGACGATCAATCCAGCGACGACGGCGAGAACGATGATCACGGCGAGCGACATGACGGGTTCCATCCCGGCTCGTGCCGGGATCCAGTTCTGGCCGTTCGAGCCGAGGATCCAATCCTTGACGTAGCCGGGATGGTCGAGGACGGCACCGAGGCCGAAGACGTCGTATCCGGCCTGGACCAGGGCGTCGGTGGCGCCAGACAGTGTCACGATTCCGATGAAGACGCCGGCCGCGACTGCTGTTCGTTTCGAGAACGCCGCCACGAGAAACGCGATCGAGGTGTAGGCCACGAAGTAGATGAACGAAATGAGCATCGTCTGCCAGAGCAGTTCGGCGTGATCGAAGACATACGATCCGAACCCTTGATCGCTGACCCACGCCCGCCCGAAGAGCAGCACCAGGTGCGGGATCCAGAGGAACGCGACCACGACGATCGCCAGCGCGCCGGCTCGTCCGGCGACGTAGTCGGGCGTTGTCAGCGGGCGTGACGCATAGACCGACATCGTGCCATGGACCCGATCGGGGATGAGGAGCTCGCTGGAGGCCAGGGCGATGAAGATGAGCGCCATCGAACCGTTGAGGTCGAAGTAGTCGGCATGGCCGAAGATCGTCTCCGAGACGTCGAAGTCACCCGCGACGACGGCAAAGGCCGTGAAGAACAACGCCGGCATGACGGCGATCGACATCAGGATCGCCGGCAGGACCTTGCGGCGAGCCCTCCGACGGAGACCGAGCACCTTGCGGAGCCCATCCTTGATGAGCGCACGGCGCGCCCCAGATCGGCCGAGTCGGGGACCGTCGTGTGGCTTGTAGCGGAGGTCGAAGACGACACCCTCAGCCATCGGTGTCACCTCCCTCCATGAAGACATCTTCGAGCGTCGTGCGTTTCGCCCCGAGTCGCCGGAAAGCCGCACCGGCATCCAGCACGGCGTCGCGGGCGATCGAGAAGGGATCGCCACCGGGAGCGCTGATCAAGAGGGTGGCATCGTCCACTTCGACGGTGGCCCCGGCCCGGCGTGCCGCCGAGGCGACAGCCTGCGGATCTCCGATGATCTCGACTTCAGCGACGTCGGGTGTCGACAGCGAGGTGAGCGGGTTCGACCGCAGCACCTTCCCGCCGTCGAGCATCACGACCCAATCGCACGTCGACTCGATGTCGGTGAGGACGTGCGATGAGATGATCGCGTTGATGCCGAACTCGTCGAGCCGTCGCACCAGATCGAGCATCTCCGTCCGGCCCTCCGGGTCGAGTCCCGCCGTCGGCTCGTCGAGCAGCACGAGTTCCGGGTCGTGGACGATCGCCTGGGCGAGCTTGGCGCGCTGTTTCATGCCGGTGGAGAACCCGCCCATGTACCGGAACCGCTCCTCGTGGAGACCCACGAGACCGAGCACGTCGCTGGCTCGCTGGCGAGCGGCGCGGACCGGTAGCCCTCCCAGCTCGGCGGCATACCCGAGGAAGTCGGCGGCTGTCTGATCCGGGGGGAGGCAATCGCCTTCCGGCATCCACCCCACCCGGGAGCGGACGTCGAGCGTGTGGCGCGGCATGTCGTGCCCGAGAACCTGAATCCGCCCATCGGCCGGGAGGAGAACGCCGAGGAGGAGCTTGAGGAGGGTGGTCTTGCCGGCGCCGTTGGCCCCGACCAGCCCGATCCGGCCTGCGGGCACCTCGCACGACACCCCGTCGATGGCGACGATGTCGCCGTACGCGAAGCGGAGGTCGCTGATCGACAGGATCGGTGCGTCCGTCACCAGGGGAACGCTACTCGGTCGTCGGTGAGGTCGGATTCGTCGCCCTGTCGACGAGAACGATGCCGGCGAAGATGAGGGCACCGCCACCGATGATCGATGGGCTGATCCGCTCGTCGAGCCAGATGGCGCCGAGGGCGACGGCGAAGACGGGGATCAGGTACCCGGTGAGCGAAGCCTGGACCGCCGTCACCTGTTCCATCGCGCGATACATCAGCACGAACGGCAGAGCCGTGGACAGCAGGCCGGCGGCGAACATCAGGATCCACCCGTGTGCGGTGATCCCGTCGGGCACCCCGTCCGTGAACGGAAGGATGGTCGCGAGGAGCAATGCTCCCACCGCGAACTGGGGAAGTGCCAGGGCAGTCGGTTGGATCCCGATCAGGACTCGCTTGGCGTAGAGGATGCCGAACGACGCGGCCGACAACCCGGCGAGCGTGAGACCCACGGCGAGGGCGGCGTTGCCCCCTTCGTCGATACCGGAATCGCCGGCGATGAGCATCAGCAGGATCCCGCCGAAGGCCACCGACAATCCGACGACTTTGGGAGTGTTCAGCCGCTCATCGCCCAGAAAGTGCGACCACAGTGCCGTCCCGATCGGAATGTTGGCGACGAGGAGCCCGACGAATCCGGCCGATGCGTAGACGACGGCAAACGTCAAGAGGAGAAACGGGGCAGCGAGGTTGACGGCACCGAGGACGAAGCCGTGGCGCCACACGGACCGTCCCCGCGGCATTCGGAGACCCGTGGCGGAGAGGATGTAGAGCGCGACAAGGGCTGCGGCGAACGCGGGTCGATAGACACTGAATTCGACCGGTTCGACGCCCTCTGCGAATGCCGCTCTGGTGAAGACACCACCTGCTCCCCATCCCAGGGCGGCGAACAGCAGGAAGATCCAGTAGCGGGGGCGCACCGGGAGAGGCTACCGGCGGACGCCGATGGCTCAGCCGCGACGGCCCCACAGCCAGCCGTAGCGGCGCCGGAAGTCGCTCCAGCCGGACTTCGACGCTTCGGTCGCCTGCGTGCGCGGAGCGGGAGGTCCGACGAGGTCCTTCAATTCGTCGCGTTCGGAACGCATCTCGGAGAGGCGCTCTCGGAGGAACGAGGCCTCGGTCTCGGCCTTGGCCGCCCGTTCCCGCGCCTCAGCCAGGTGGAGCCCTGCCTCGTGGAGGTTGCCGAGCTGGTCCATGAGGCGATCCCACGCATCACGCGGTACGAGCATCGCTGCCCCGTCCTCGGTCGGGCCGGTCGCCGTGGGGCTTTCGGTCGGAGTGGCTCGTGGCGTCGAGCGGCTGAGGTGGTGGGCGATCGACTCGGGGGTCACGTACCACTGCTCGGACACCTTGACGGCGTCGATGGAACCTCGTCGAGCCCAGGTCCGCAGGGTCGACACCCGCACACCGAAGCGACGTTCG
>JAHEEL010000047.1 GCA_024640745.1 Actinomycetes bacterium | reverse complement strand
TCCGACGATCAATCTCACGAATCCGGATCCGGAGTGCGATCTCGACTATGTGCCCAATGAAGCGCGCTCGGTCGACGTCGAATACGTCATGAGCAACTCGTTCGGCTTCGGCGGCCACAACGTGGTGTTGGTGTTTGGACGGCCGTAGATCGTCGGTGGGCGGGCTCTGCGAACGAGCTGATGCGTGTGGCGGAGGGGGCGCCGTGCAGGGCTTCATGGTTGCGGTGATCCCAGCCGTTCTATTCCACGCAGTCGTCGTCCCTGCTGCAGCCGGTGGTGGGAGGCGGGCGATTAGCGTCCATGGCCTCCCGGTACTCGTCGAACGACCGGGCCGTGAGCGCGGCGATCAGGCCGACCCCGATCAATGCCCCGACCCCGGTCACGATGCCCGCAACGATCTCGATCCAGACACAGGTGGCCGGAAGACAGAGAACCCTGGCGATCGCGGCACCCACGAACGCTCCGGTGCTTGCGCCGGCAATGACTGAGATCGCCACCACCGGACGAACGGAGGCGCGATCGGCGATCGCACCCAATGCGGCGCCGACCACGGTGCCGACGAGTGCACCGATGGGCCCGGCGAGCAGCAGTCCGGGCAGCATCCCGCCGGTGGCGCCGCCGATGACGGTGATCCCTCGGGTCATCCCTCACCTTCCGATCGCGGAGCGACGCGCGGTGGTGGGAGCGGGGCCTGCACCGGAATCTGGGCGTCGCGGGCTCCGGGCATCCAGGCGATGGCCGCAACACCCGCGGCATAGGCGAGGAGCCAGGCCGTACCCCATCCACCGGCGACGGCGGCTGCGACGATCGCCAGGGTCGGCAGGACCACTCGCAAGCCCCAGAGGCCCCAGCGCAGCGCTCGGGCGTAGGCCCACCCCAATATCGGGCCGGCGAACGCGACAGCGAGCGCAGGCGCGGACAGAGCATTGGGAGTCGAGATCCCGGCAAGCGGGAGGCCGGCGAGTGCGGCCAGGGGAAGCGCGACGGTGATCGGCCCCGCTCCGGCACCGGGCCGTTGCCGGAGCCAGATACGAAGCCAGGGACCAACCAGACCGCCGACGGCGATCAGCGAGCCGACCGTCGCTGCGATCGAAACAGCATCGTATGGGTCGCCGAGCGAGCCGACGACGAGCGTCACCACGGTGGTACCGAGCGCAAGCCATCTGGCCCAGGAGGCACGAACCAGCAGAATGCCGACGGTCGCAATGGCGGTGTATGCGACGATGCCGGTGACGACGAGCAACGCCGAACCGGGAGAGAACGGATCTGGGTGTGCGGACAGAGCGACGCACCAGAGCAGCTCAGCGAAACCGAAGAGGCCCGTGATGATCAGGGGAGCAGTGATCGGCCGATGCATGGCGCGACGCAGGCCCTACCGCGCCGAACGCGGATCGGAGGAACCGGCCGCCGCGAGAAGGCCGCTGAAGATGGTGCCTGGTGCCACGGCGGTCCTTGGTCGGGGTGGGCGGCGGCAGTGTAGCGATGCCGCGGGTCATTGAACGGTGGGGGGAGAGGCCTTGGGGGGTGCCACTTCGGTCTGCGCCGGAGCCCACACGGCGAGCTCGGTCCACGGCGTCGCGTCGCGAGGGAGCAGCTCGACCACGCCGGCGTGCAAGGGCTTGTCGATGTTGAGTGCTTCCAGTGGCCGGCCGATGAGCCGCAGGCGGGCGGCCTGAATCGGGTCCTGATGCGAGACGAACACGAGCGGCCCACCGATGGCCGCGCGGTGTCGGCGAACCGCAGCGGCGACGCGGCCGGCAAGGTCATCGAGCGACTCCGGGGCAAACGGGAGATCGCGCGGGTGTTCCAGGTAGGCGCCGAGTTCGCCGGGGAACGTCTCGTCGAGCGTGTCCCAGGGGTGGCCGGCCCAACGCGAGGCGAGCCTCCACTCGGTGAGTTCCGCATCGACCACGATGCGACCGGCGCCGACCGAAGCGACGATCGCTGCTGTCTCGAAGGCTCGCTCGAGCGGTGATGTCACAACGGTGGTATCGGGCGGCAGGCGCCGGGCCGTGTACTCGGCCTGCCGTCGCCCCGCGGGCGACAGCGAGAAGCCGGGCAGGTCGGCGTAGACGAGACGGTCGGGATTCCGAACCTCGCCGTGGCGCACCAGGAAGACCGTGCAGGCACCGGCGGTCATGGGGGAGTGACACCTCAACAGGATTGTGGCGGAGTGCCGGGAGCATACCGCCGGACCATGCCACGATCGCCGGTGGAACACGGCTCCCGCCCATCGAAGATGATCGTCGGCCGGCTCGGCGCGACCGGACACGAACGCGGGCCACGCGGTAGCGTGGGCCCATGGCGCAGTTTGCCGAGCCCATCCTCCATGTGGACATGGATTCGTTCTTCGTCGAAGTGGAGCGCCTGGGCGATCCGGGGTTGATTGGGGTTCCCGTTGCGGTCGGTGGCACCGGCGGACGGGGTGTCGTCGCTTCGGCGAGCTACGAGGCGCGTGCGTTCGGAGTGCGGTCGGCGATGCCGGTCGGCGAAGCGCGCCGAAGATGTCCGTCGCTGACGGTCGTGAGCCCCGAGCACGGCCGGTATGCGGAAGTGTCGAGCACGGTCTTCGACATCATGCGGTCGTTCACGCCGATCGTCGAGGGTATCTCGATCGACGAGGCGTTCCTCGATGTTTCAGGGCTGCGCCTTCACTACCCGTCACCCCTCGTGGTTGCTGCTCGCATCCGCTCGGCCATCCGAGACCAGGTGGGCTTGCCGTCGTCGGTTGGCATTGCGTCGACCAAGTTCATTGCCAAGATGGCGTCGAAGCACGCGAAGCCAGATGGCCTGCTCCGTGTCGCATCCGGCACTGAACTCGAATTCCTCCATCCGCTCGACGTGAGTGAGCTCTGGGGTGTCGGCTCGGCGACGCGTCGGCAGCTCGACGGTCTCGGCATCCGAACAATCGGGGACGTGGCTCGCGCCCCAATGAGCCTCCTGGAATCACGCCTCGGGACGGGGGCGGCGCGTCACCTGTCGGACCTCGCGCATGCCCGTGATCCCCGCCGGGTCGAGGAGAGAGCGGGCGCCCGCTCGGTCTCGGCTGAGAACACGTTTGCCAGCGATCTCGCCGATATCGACGTGATCGAGCGTGAGACGTTGCGGTTGTGCGACCAGGTTGCCGCCCGTCTTGCGCGGTCGGGCGTCGCAGGGCACTCCGTCATGCTCAAAGTGCGGTTCTCGGATTTCGCGACGATCAGCCGCTCATCGCGATCAGAAGCACCGGTTGCGCACACCGGCGACATCTGGAATACCGCCCGGTCGCTCCTCGACCGAGCCGAGATCGCCGGACGCGGGATCCGCCTCCTCGGAATCGCCGTCGGCGATCTGGTCGACGGCGCATCGGCCCGACAGCTGGTGCTCGGGAACGAGCGGCGGAATGCGGCAGCTGAGGCCGTCGATGAGGTGCGCGAACGGTTTGGTGCGGCAGCGGTGATTCCCGCTCGAATCGCGCCGACAACGTGGGACCGGGAGGACCGGTCGCGACCCGATCGTTGAATCCGAGGGGTGCGTGAGGTCGGTGGATCGGTATACTCGGATTGCGGAACGATTCGACGCGGAGGGTTGCCGAATGCCGCTGGATGATCGAGAGCAACGGATCCTCGAAGAAATCGAGCGGAATCTGTATGCCGAAGATCCAAAGCTCGCCCAGACGGTTGCCAAGACCGATCTGTCGGTGCGGGTCAAGCGGAGGCAGCGCCTGGCGGCGGTCGGGTTCTTTGTCGGGCTCGCCGTCATGCTTGGAACCTTCACGAGATTCTCGATCCTTGCCGGCCTCGGCTTCGTTCTGATGGTCGCCTCGGCGGCGACGATCGCAATGACGATGCGGGCCGCTCGAGTCGATCGAACGGCCGCGTTCTCTGTCTCCGGTTGGATGGACGATGTCAGAGAACGTTGGCGCCGAGAACGCTAGAGTTGCCGTCCCGCAGGGGATCACAAGCATTGACAGACCGGCCGGGCGGCCGGGGACGATGGGGAGAACGCGTGGAAGGTTTCACCGCTCAACAAGCGACACGGCTCACGGGCTGCACGCCGCACCAGCTCCGATACTGGGACAAAGTCTCGCTTGTTGAACCATCGCTTCAACAGACCGGTGGCCGTCCGGGGAGGAGGCGTCTCTACTCCTTTCGCGATCTGATCGCACTCCGCGTCGTCAAGAGCCTGCTGGACAACGGCATGTCGATCCAACGCGTGCGACGGGCGTGGGACTACTTGCGGCGTACCGCCGACATGGACACGCACCTATCGGAGATCCGTCTCGTCACCGACGGCGAGACCATCTTCGCCGTGGCGCTCGATGAGGACGAGGTGCTCGACGCGCTTCGGCAGGGGCAGCTGGCCTTCTTCGTGGCGATCAACGACATCACCCGATCGGTGGAAGAGGATGTCACGCGATTCGAACTCGATCGCGAACGCTTCCTCGAGATGCTCCGCCGCGTCGAGGACGATGTTCTGATGGAAGTCGACGAGGCGGGCGGCTGATCGCTCGAGGCTTCACGGCCGGAATCGGTGCAGCAACGAGCGCAGCCGGAAATGTGCTCGGAGCCGCTCTGCCGCCGAGTACCGGAGTACCAGCCGGGCGCTGGTCGTCTGCATCGACCGGCGGGCAACGCCCGCATGGTCATCGGTCATGCCGCCCGGTACGCCGTAGACCGACCGGCCGTAGACCGCAGCGAGCGGCTGCATCGCCACGTCGACCCCGGCGGCAACCTCGGCGGGTGTCGCTGCAGGGTCCGGCTCCTCGCCGAAGTCCGTGAGCTGAACCACTATTTCCTCCCACGCCGCAGAAATGTCGCCGTCCGCCAGGCGGCGCATCCGGCTCCGGTGTCGGGCCCACTTGACGATGGGAATGGCCGCCGCAAGGAGTGCCACGACGAGGGCAGCGGCCGCCGTGATCGCGATCCAGCCGGGGAACGTCGCGTCGGGCCCCGGTGCGCCAGGAGCATCGATGATCCCGGCGTCGCGTAAGTCGGCGGGTGAGAGGTTTGGACCAAGCGGGTTGCCACTCGCATCGACCGCGGGCCGAGCGGGTTCAGGGACCTGACCGAGGTAGGCGGCGATGTCGAAGCCGAGCGCCTCACTTACGGTTCCGAAGCTCGTGACACTGTTGGCTCCGTCCCCCCGGGGCGTGGGATCGAACGCCACCCAACCGGCCGTCGGAAGCCAGAGCTCGACCCACGAGTGGGCGTTCTTGTCGAGCACCACCATTTGATCGGCGGTTGGTTGGGCGCCGGGTGTGAATCCGAGCACCACGCGCGTCGGAATCCCGATGCTGCGGGTCATGACCGCCATCGACGTTGCGAACTGCTCGCAGTAGCCCCTGCGGTATCCGTCGTTCTCCGGCGAGTCATCGAACAGCCATGCGGCGAGGACATCTTGGCCGTGCCCCTCGTCGATGGCTAGGTCGTAGACAAAGCCGCCCGTCTCGCGGAACCAATGCTCGATGGCCAGGCCTTTCTCGAACGGGGTGACCAGTCGCTGCGTCAGAGCCGTGGCCTCGTCGCGAATTCGCGGGTCGAGGTCGTCCGGAAGTTGCAGATACCGATCGGCGTCGGGGAGCTCGCGGACGTCGACTCCTGCGTCGGCGGGAACCGTCTGTCCGTCCGCGGCCGCCGCACTGAACAGAGGTGAGAGGCCTCCGCCGGAAACTCCCGTGATGGCATCGACGGCGAGGTCCGGCACTTGCGAGATCACCTCGTACTCCATGCCTCGATACGTGAGATCTCCGCGGAAGTTGAGCGCCGTATCGTCCCGCCGGATCCGGAACGCCTCGGCGTCGCTCCCTGAAGCCCCGACGACCGCGTACGGCGCCGGCAGCCATATCCCGGACAGACCGAGTATTTCAACCCGTGCCGCGACCGTTCGGGTCGGTCCGATGAATTCGTGACCGGGTTGCTCGGTTGGCGGCTGATCGATCGGGTAGATGTCTCGCTGGCTCGATGACCACTGCCCTTTGCGGTAGGTGTCGAGCGTCAGCAAGCGGAAGTAGACCTCGCTTGGGGATACGTCGCCGTCCAGGTACGCTCGGAAGAGGGGGATACCTTGGCGAGAGACGAGGTTCTTGTGGATCGCGACGTACGGGTTGTAGCTGACGCTTCCGTAGAAGTCGCTTCCCAGACCACCTGGCGTGCGCCAAGTCACCAGCCCGTCGCGGGGGACAGCCGATCCCATGGTTGCCGCACCGAATACTGCGGCCGCTACGGCGATGGCAACGACGAGTGCCGCCGCCGGCGTCGGGCCTTTGGACGGCGTGCGCGATCGACTGCTCGCCATGCGCCCGGCGCCGCGGTCGCGCTCATCGAGCGCTACGGACAGCAGGGTCGCTCCTACCAGCGCCACGAACAACCCAACGAGGATCAGGCCGTTGTTGCGGCGATCGAGTGTTGCGAACTGGAGCGCCACCACGAGTGGCGGGAGGAGCGCCACGAAGGGATGTTCCTTGGAGAGGCCCCAGGCGAGGAGCGCTCCAAGCACCCAGAAGAGGGCAGTGATGATGATGACGATGCCCGGCACGGCACGAACCGGCTCGACGCCATAGCGAATGAGGTCGATGGCCCGGCTCAGGTCGGCTCCGAGTGCGCTGAAGGCCGCAGGGGTGGGGAGGACCACGATCGACTCGGCCGGGGCAGCGAAACGAGTCGCCGTCAGAAGCAGTGCCGCACCGTTGATCAAGGCGATCCAGAACGCGCCGATCCGGTAGCTCACCGCCGTCCAGGTGACCACGAGGCCGATGAGGGCCCCCGACAACACGACGATCTGCCACGGCACGCCGCTCCCCGTCGGCAGGAGGAGCCGCCCGAGCTGCCAAAAGGCAAACCCGATCGAAGCGAGGCCCGCTATCCAGCTGTAGCGGTAGACCATGACCGCTCCATCCCTTGCTTCCATGCGGGTGCCCAGCGGTCCGGCGGCGGAGCACTCACCGTGGTTGCCCCCGCTCGTCCGAACGGCACCATGGCGTCATCCGTGCCCCCGGCCGACGACATCACGATCGTCCGGTAGAAGTCACTGCCCAGCGACCGGTACACGCTCAGGGCGGGATCGTCCGGCACCCCGGTGACGAGCACGAGGACGCCGCCGGACAGTCCGTTGCGGCGAAGGCGAGCGAGCGCCGTGCCGAGGTCGAGCTCAGTAGAACGCTGGACGATCGCAAGGCCCTCCATGGCGATGCCGTAGCTCTCGCTGCCACCGACCGCCGTCCCGGTGCCGCTCCCGGTCCACAGCGTCGGCGTATAGCCGTTGCGGAAGAGATGCCGGAACGCGGATGCAACGCCGCGCACGGCCTGCTCGAACGACTCGCCGTCCGGATACGCCGAACTCCTGGTGTCGAGCAGGAGAAGGGCCCTCGATTGCCAGGGGAGCTCGAGTTGCCGAATCATCAACTCGTCTCGCTTTGCGGTCGACGGCCAGTGCACCTTGCGCAGATCGTCGCCCTGCTGATACTCGCGAAGCGTGAAGAAGTCGTCCCCGCCAGTCTGCGAGAAGCTGGTCCGGGACGTGTTGACGGTCGGGTCGTAGCCCCGGCCGAGAGGGAGCCCGTCGAGGTCCTCGACCGCGGGGTATACGACGAGACGATCGACGCGGCCCGCCGTCCCGCCGGCTTCGGTCAGGGCCAGCGGATCACGGACCTGGATGACAGCCGGGCCGACGGGGTAGACCCCGCGCGGGCGACATGACACTTCATATCGGGCAATCATCGGGTCTTGCGGCTCGACCCGGTCGGCGACGAACCGCGCGGTGCCAAGTCCCAGGACCTCGTCGAGTACGGTTGCTTGAGCCATTCGACGGCTGGTTGTGAGGGCGACTTCCACGATCGCCCGGTCGCCGTCGTGGACTTGGAACGGCGTGAGCTTGCGGGTCACCCCGACACGTGGAACGGCGGAGCGCACGTAGACCATCCCGCCGGCGATCCCCGCGATCAGGAAGAGCCCTGCAGCGAGCATGAAGTCTTCACCGAATACCGCCCAGAGCACCACGAGAGCGATGCCCGCTCCCAGCGCTGCCCATCCGCGGGTGGTCGGCATCAGTCGTTCGCTTTCATCCGGCTGCGACGCGCGTTCCGGGCACCGCCACGCTGGTGGTGACTTCCTCGAGGATCTGGTCGATCGTGACACCGCGCATCTGCGCTTCGGGGCGCAAGATCAGCCGGTGGTTGAGCACCGGCCCGAGTACGCCCTTCACGTCATCGGGTGCTACGTAGTCGCGGCCGGCGACTGCGGCGCTCGTCCGAGCCGTGCGCTGCAGGTAGAGCGATGCTCGCGGGGAGGCGCCGAGCAGGATGCTCGGGTCATCACGCGTCGCTTCCGCGACGTCGATGATGTAGCCCTTGACGACATCGGCGACGTGGATGCGTTGAGCGATCTCGGTCATCCGTACGACATCCTCTGCGTGAACAACCGGCCGGAGGTCCTCAAACGTCGAGCGCTCCCCGTGCGTGTCGAGCATCTCGAGCTCCTTCGCGCGCGATGGATAGCCCATGGTCAACCGCATCATGAAGCGATCGAGCTGGGCTTCGGGAAGCGGGTAGGTGCCCTCATGCTCGATCGGGTTTTGCGTGGCAACCACGATGAACGGTGGACCGAGGGTGCGGGTGATCCCGTCGACCGTGACCTGTCGCTCTTCCATTGCCTCGAGCAGGGCCGCCTGGGTCTTCGGGCTCGCCCGGTTGATCTCATCGCCGAGGATGACGTTCGTGAAGACGGGCCCGGGGCGGAATACGAAGTCGCCGGCGTCTCGGTCCCACACCGAGACTCCCGTGACGTCGGAGGGCAGGAGATCCGGCGTGAACTGGATCCGTTGGAACGAGCAGTCGATGGATCGGGCGAGGGACTTTGCCAACAACGTCTTGCCGACGCCCGGAACATCTTCGACGAGCGCATGCCCACCCGCGATCAAGCACGATGTGAGCAGCTCGACGGTCTCCCGCTTCCCTTGGATCACATGCTCGATGTTGTCGGAGATGGCGCGGAATCGCTCACCGAACCACGTCAGGTCGTCCGAGGTCACTGGCACGCGAGATCCTCCTGTGTCCGCTCGCACGGTCGAGCCTAGAGGGGTTTGTGAGATGCGGGGGAGGGGAGCTCCGCGTGACCCGGGTGCGTCCCGAGCTCCCGCGGTACGATGTTGCACGATGGAGGCTTCATGATCGATCGATCGACGGCGCTGGCCGTTGCTCGCCGTCCGGGGCTCTGGGGCACTGCGATCGGCGCCGCGTTGGCTCTTGCTCCCGTCGGTTGGTGGCGCCATCGGCCGTTCCTCCCGCTGCCGGACGCTTCGTTGATGCGCTGGCGTATCGCAACCGCGTACGGAAGCGAGGACGCCGCGGTTGATCCGGAGGACATCGTGGCGTATCTTGAATGGAGGCAGCGGTCCGCCCAGGGGTAGATGAGGGGAGGTTGACGTGGCCGCCGGGTTGCTTCGCGACGAATTGCTCAGCCTGCCCGGCGTCGAACGCGCCGATTTGGACGGTGGCGATACCACTCCCTCCGGTGTTCGGGTGCGGTTGGCCTCCGGTGTCGATTCCGCAGTCGTTGGTGAAGAGATTCGGCGTGTGCTCGCCGCGCACGGGCTTCGGTCCGAGGTGGTCGGCGCGCGGTCTGGCGCGGTGCCGCCTAGGTCACATCCTTCGGCGGTCGTAGGCAACGGCACGGAACCGGTGATTGCGATCGACGAAGCGCCGGTTTCGCGCGAGGCCCCGGAGCACGCAACGCTGGATCAACCGGAACCGGTGATCGTGATCGACGAGTCGCCGGCCTTGCGCGAGGAGGCGCAGCGAGAGGGGATCGACGACCGGGGTGTATCGCCGGCAGGTCTCGACGCGGTGGCCGTTGTTGAGGATCGCGAGGGGACCACCATCACTGCCTCGGGGGCGGGCGGTACCGCCTCCGCCCGGGCCGCGACAACCGCTCGGCCGGCGGTCGACCAAGCGGTAGTATCGGCCGTTGCTCGTCTCGCGGGGGTCGTGGCAGTCCCGTTGATTCGGTCTATCGACGAACGGGAGATCGGAGACACTGCCGTCGCAACCGTCGTCATCGACGAGGGCGGCGAGCGCCTGGTCGGGTCTGCCGTGGTGGACGGGGGTTGGGCCTACGCGCTCGGCCGGGCCGCTTGGGCGGCTTTCTCGTCGCGTGAGGTGTCGGGCGGCATCAGCTGAACGATGACATCGCTTGCGACCGGAACGGCATGGGACGCGACGGACGGTTCTTCCGGAACGGCGAACTCACGGCGGAAGCTGTCAACCTTCGCGATCACGTCTCGCACGATGAGGCGCGTGTGATCGTCGGGGATCTCGAGGAGATCGGCGTGGTCGGACGCGTTGATCGATACGATCGTGAGGCCCAGGTCTCGGAGGTGGTCGAGCATGATCTCTTGCGTGACCTTGTCAGGGGAGATCACCGACAAGTCGGAGACCACCAGCGCGTCCGCGCTCCCGGAGCGGGCGATGTCGAGCAGGGCACGGTAGCCATCGCGAGCGAGTGGCCGGGTGGGATCTCTGCCGTCCTGGCAGGTTGCGATGAGATGGTGGCCGGCTTCGGAGGTCCACCGACGAATGCCCTCACTCTGGGCAAACGCGGTCTCGCCTTCTTCGAGGCTCGGTGCCTCCCGTATGTACCCGACGACGCGCACGCTCACTCCAGCGTTCTCGACCTGCTGCCCACTGCGAGTATGACACGGTGACACTGAGTGGTCAACAATCGCCTCTGCGTAGTTGCCGGTACGTTCTTGGTTCGAAGCTGCCCTGGTAGCCTCTCCAGATGCCGCGAGCCCTGGTGTTGAATGCAAGCCTCGAACCGCTTTCGGTGGTTCCGGTCGAGCGCGCGCTCGTTCTCGTCCTGCGAGACCGAGCAGACGTGTTGGCGACCAACGGCGCGATGTGGCGTTCCGAGACGATCTCGATGCCGTCACCGTCCGTGGTCCGGCTCCGCCGGTATGTTCGGATTCCCTACGAGCGGCGTATCCCGGTGAACCGGCGGACGGTCTTCCAGCGCGACGGGCATCGTTGTCAATACTGCGGACGGCAGGCCGAGAATCTCGACCACGTGATTCCGAGATCGCAGGGCGGCGAGCACTCGTGGTTGAACATCGTCGCAGCATGCCGTCGGTGCAACACCAAGAAGGGTGGGCGGACGCCGGCACAGGCAGGCCTGACGCTGACGCGCGCGCCGAAAATGCCGCGCCCGGATGCGTGGGTGACCGCGACCACTGGAGGCGCGGTCGACCCGGGATGGGAGCCCTACGTCACGGCGTAGCCGACCGGATCACCATGACGGGCCGCGGTGATCGCCGAACGATCTTGGTCCCGGTTGATCCGAGGAGGCCTTCGAACACACCCTGGCCGTGCGATCCGATCACGACAACATCGGCCTCGAGTGTTTCAATCTGCTCGATGATCGTCGCCGCGGCGTTCTCGCTCTCGACCACGAGAGTGTCCGGCGTGAGGCCGCGTGTTTGGAGTTCGGCAACCACCGGGCGGGTGTTCTGCTTGAGCTTGTCGTTGAGGTAACGCTCGATCAGGGCATCGTCGCCGGGCCAGTTGAGGGGGGCGTTCTGGCCGAGGGCCGGGGTTTCCACGAAGGTGTAATCCGCGACGACGTTGCTTCCGTCTGCGGCACCCCATGCGAAGCGCATGTCGTTGATGAACGCCCGCGGTATCTCGACAACGCTGAGCACAGTGACGCGGCCGTCGGTTCCGGCGAGCCTGGCCGCGAATTCCGCCGCCGCCGTGGATTCGATCGCTCCGTCGGTCGCAACGAGTACGTGCACGATTCCTCCTCCTGTTGCGCGACGAGACTAAACGACGAGACCCGCTTCGCGCCCGATCTCTGCAAGGACGGGAACCGTGATTCCAGCTTCTCGTGCGTGCCCGATTGCACGTTCGAGGCGGCGCGGGGCGCTCCGGCCCGTTGTGCCGTGCTCGGGATCGCCGTTGATCGCGGCAACCATGCCGTTGGTGGCGGATTCTCGATCGACGGGTCGTCCGACGAGCCAATCCTGGATGTCGAGCACCTCTGAGGCAACGGCAGTGGCGAAGTCGCGGTGATCGTTCCAGAGCTCGGCGACCGTTCCCCCGGTTCGCAAGCCCCCGATGTTGGCGGTGAGGATGTAGAGGTTCTTCGCGACCAGCTCGTCGACCAGCGCTTCGTCGGAGATGTGCACGGCGGGGATGTCGATCGCGAGCAGTGCTTCCGCCAGAGATTCAGCTTGCGGCCCGGCGACGGGCGTCGGGATGATCACGCGGGTTGCCCGTCCCGGCTTCTTCTCGAACCAGACGACGGCGACGGTGGGGTGCTCGATGCGATGGCGTTCCCAGTCCCTCGGCAGCAGCTCGTTCTGGATGAGGCCGACGCGCGAGCGCCATGGGTCCGGGAGTGCAACGAGCGCAGGATCCAAGTCGTCCTCGCCGACGGTGACGAGCACCAGGGAGGGATCCGGGTCGAGCTCCACAGCGGTTGCCATCGTTGTCGAGCGGAGAACCGGAGTGATCGGGTGCCCGGTGCGGAGCAGGGCGTGCGAGAAGACGGCTGCCATCTCACCGACGCCCACGAGGGTGATCGAGTTGTGCATGGCCCACAGCGTACCGGTGTGCTGCGCCTCGAATCTGACCGTCGGAACGTCACCTGGCCGGTGTCGGCACCTTCGAGTGCGCCGCAGAACCGAGCACGATTGCCGGCTCCGGAGTGCGGGTGGGTGCGCGATATCGCTCTCGGCGAGGAGTGATCCGTGTGTCGGCTCGGGTCGGACTCGGTGATGAACAGGCGATGGGTGGGGGGCGACCGCAACGAAAGGCGTCCCCCCTTCGTTTTCAAGATGATGTTGCCGAAGTTGCTTTTAGCGACACGGACAATCTGACCGATCAATACGCAATTCCTGATCCTTCAGCAACCGTGAC
>JAHEEL010000210.1 GCA_024640745.1 Actinomycetes bacterium | reverse complement strand
CAGGTCAAGATCGTTGCAGCCTTCGGTGTGGTGTTCTCGATCGCCCTCACGCCGCGCACAGCCGTCTGGGCATTCGTCGTATTCGCCGCCGTCGTGGCCGGGATCATCGCCCTGGCCCGCCTTCCGCTCTCGTTTGTTGCCGCGCGAGCGATCGTCCTCATCCCGTTCGTGCTCGTCGCAATGCTCTTCCCGATCTTTGGTTCGGGCGATCGCGTCGACGTGCTCGGAGTCTCACTCTCCGAGCAAGGCCTGTGGGATCTGTGGAACGTGGTCGTGAAGGCCGGCTTGGGATTCCTCGTTGCGGTCGTCCTCGGGGCCACGACGGAGATCGCAGACCTGCTGCGGGGCCTGGATGCGTTGCACATGCCCCGCATCGTGACGGCGATCATCGGTTTTGCCGTTCGCTACATCGACATCGTCGGTGCGGACTTCGCCCGGATGCGCGTTTCGATTGCGTCTCGCGGCTACCGCGGGCGCTCCCTGGCGGCATGGGGCATCTACGCCCGATCGATCGGGACGGTATTCGTGCGGACCTATGAGCGCGGAGAGCGGGTGTATCTCGCGATGTTGTCACGCATGTATCGGGGGACGATGCCGGTTCTTGACGCCGTCGCGGTCCCGGCGGCGCAATGGATTACCGCCGGGGTCGTCGTAGGTGCCGCCACTTCCGTGATGGTTGCATCTCGGGTGCTGGCATGAGCACGCCGATCATCGACATCCAGGGGCTCGGATACCGATACCCAGACGGAACGATCGCGCTCGACGGCGTCAACCTCCACATCCACGAAGGAGAGCGCGTCGCGTTGCTGGGTCCGAACGGTGCGGGCAAGACAACGCTGATCCTGCACATGAACGGCATTCATCTCCCGCAGACCGGGAGCGTCACCGTCTCCGGGTATCCGGTGGCCGAAGACAACCTCATCGACATCAGACGACGGGTCGGCATCGTCTTTCAGGATCCCGACGACCAGTTGTTCATGCCGACGGTACGCCAGGACGTGGCATTCGGTCCGGCGAACCTCGGGTTGGAAGGCAGCGAGCTCGACGAGCGGGTCGCAGCCGCTCTCGCATCCGTCGAGGTAGCCGACCTTGGCGACCGACCGCCAAACCACCTGTCGTTCGGCCAGAAGCGGCGGGTGGCAATCGCCGGTGTCATGGCGATGGAGCCGGAGATCCTGGTTCTCGACGAACCCACGTCAAACCTGGACCCCGCGAGTCGGAAGGACCTCACGATGATCCTCAGTGGCCTCGACGTCACCCGGCTCATCGTTACCCACGATCTGCTCTATGCCCTCGAAGTCTGTGAGAGGTCTCTGATCATCGACGGGGGGAAGATCGTTGCCGACGGGCCGACGCGCGAGGTGCTCGGCGACGCGGAGCTGCTTGCCAAGCATCGTCTCGCGCTCCCGGCCGGCCTCCGCATCGAGGACTTCAAGGCCCGATGACGATGCCGCGAACCGCCGATGGTGCAGCGGATGTGCCGATGGAAGGCCGGATGTGGGAGCTCGCGCTTCCGCTACGCGCGCCGTTCGTGAACGCGAGAGGGCGAGTCACCGACCGGAGGGTCGTGCTGGTTTCCGTCTCCGACGGCAGCTTCACCGGGTGGGGAGAGGCGGCGCCCTTCCCGGGCGCCACCCCCGATACGGTCGAAGACGCGTGGGGGACGCTCGAGCGCGGGGTCGTGCTCTCCCCGACGGCTGCGGCAGCTCTTGACCAGGCGGGGAGCGATCTCGAAGCCCGTCGCAACGATCGACCGCTCTGGGCAGCCATCGGCGGCACGCAACGCACCATCGAGACATCGATTGCCGTCGGCCTGGGGGAGGATCCGGCCGAACGGGTTGCGGCAACCGGGGCTCGGGGTGTGAAGGTGAAGATCCGTCCCGGCGATGATGTGCGCCGTGTGGCGGCGGTTCGAAGCGCCTACCCGGAGCTCCCGATCGGTGTCGATGCGAACGGTTCCTTCGGGTGGGATGAGCGGGATGCGTTGATCGAGCTCGACGCCCTCGGAGTCGGCTACGTTGAACAGCCATTCGCTGCGGACGATCTCGCCTCCCATGCTCGGCTGAGGGATGAAATCGTTGCCGCCGTGGCACTCGACGAAGGAATCGATTCGACCGGTGCCGCCATCCAGGCGATCGAAGCCGACGCCTGCGACCTTCTGGTCGTCAAGCCGGGTCGGCTCGGCATTCGTGCCGCCCGAGAAGTCCACGACGTTGCGCTGGCAGCCGGTCTTCGGATCAAGGCTTCGGGTCTCATCGAGACCGACGTTGGACGAGCGCACACGCTTGCGGTCGCCTCGCTGCCGGCCGCCGTATGGTCGGACATCGCTGTGGCGTCGTGGTTCGTCGATGCGGTCATCTCGGCAGAGGTCCCGCCGGTTGTGGACGGGCGGATCGCTCTGGTGGAGCGACCGGGGATCGGTTTGGAACCGGATCCTGCAGTGTTTGCTCCCTACGTCGTGCGGGAATCGGTCCTCGGCTCGACGATCTGGGATTGAGCGACACGTCCTACCGGTCCGGTGGTGTCGAACAGCTGCGAGTCGGCCACGCCAATCCCGGAAGAATGCTGGTGGGCGACGGATCGCATGCCGAGCCATTCGCCCGCTGGGAGTCGGTGCAGGGTCAGGCTCAGATCGGGGTTCACGTAGAGCCACGCGCGACCATCGAGCGCCATCGCGTTTCCATTGCCGACATCAGACAACGTGGCGGTCGCGACGAACGGTGTGGTTGGCTCGCCTTCAACCACGGGGACGGCGAGCCGCACCCATGAAAGGCCCTCGCCGGGTTTGAACAGCGAACCGTCGACGGTGCGCACCTCGATCGCGTGAATATGGAAGAAGTCGAGGTCGGACTCTGCAACGCCGGATTGTGCCCACGTGACCGCCTCGGCTTCGTACGGTCCGGGCGGCGCCACCCACGGCACCGGTGAGCGGGGGAGCGCGATCTCCGAAGTGCGTATCTTCAGCGCCGACGCACGGGCAACGGCTCGACCCTCTGCAAGGAGCAACGCGTCGACGACCTGGATGCGGCGGCCATCCCTGACGACCCGTGTCTCAGTGTGCACTGGAGTATCGATCGGTACCGGGCGATACAGATCCGCCGTCAGGCGCACGATCTGCATCGGAATCGAGGTCGGCACCTGTTCGATCGCCCGCGCGAGCAGCCCGACGGGAGGCCCGCCGTGCTGGGCAGACGCCGACCAGTAGCTGCGGGTGAGGCCGGTTGGCTCGAACGCACGGCCATTTGCGACATACAGAGCCTCGGGCATGGGGGCAAGGTAGTCGGGCGGGGTCGTCCGTCGGTCGTCCTGGCCCGAGTCAAAGCAGGAGACAAGAGCTACGAGACACGAGACGAGAGACGAGAACGCGTTCCCTCGTACGGTCCCTGGCGTACCGACAGCCGCACCGGCCCCGATCGGCCGGAATCGCTAAGCTCTCCTCCACGACGCAAGAGAGGTTCGCGTATGTGTTGTTTCTTTGCCGCTCTGGTCACGCTTGGACCGCGTATCGGAATCCTCGTGTGGTGGCTCGTCGAGCCCGCCCGGTGGGAGGCAGCGTTCTCGAACTTCTTCTGGGCTTTCCTCGGGTTCTTCTTCCTGCCGTGGACGACGCTGTCGTGGGTTGCCGTGTGGTCTCCGAGTGGGCTCACGGGATTCGATTGGATCATTCTCGCCCTCG
>JAHEEL010000046.1 GCA_024640745.1 Actinomycetes bacterium | reverse complement strand
GATGTCGTCTTCTACTCGAAGTACGGCGGCACCGAAGTCAAGGTCGAGGGTGAGGACTACCTGATCCTCTCGTCACGCGACGTGCTCGCCGTACTCGCTTAGGAGGAATACTCAATGGCAGCAAAAGAACTCCGTTTCAACGAGGAGGCCCGCCGCGGCCTCCAGGCGGGCGTCGACAAGCTCGCCGACACCGTCAAGGTGACGCTCGGCCCGAAGGGCCGCAATGTCGTCCTCGAGAAGAAGTGGGGCGCTCCCACGATCACGAACGACGGCGTGACGATCGCCAAGGAAATCGAGCTGGACGATCCCTATGAGAACATGGGTGCGCAGCTCGCCAAGGAAGTCGCGAACAAGACCAACGATGTTGCCGGTGACGGAACAACGACCGCCACCGTGCTCGCCCAGGCCATGGTCCAGGACGGGCTGCGACTCGTCGCCGCCGGTGCGAATCCGATGGAGATGAAGACCGGCATCGAGGAAGCCGTTGCACGCGTCGTGGAGAACATCGCCGAAGCGGCGGCCACGGTGTCGAGCGACGACAAGGGCGCGATCGCCTACGTTGCAGCGAATTCGGCAGCCGACCGGGTCATCGGCGAGCGTATCGCCGACGCCATGCAGAAGGTCGGCAACGAGGGTGTCATCACCGTCGAGGACAGCCAGACGTTCGGTGTCGAGCTCGAGTTCACCGAGGGTATGCAGTTCGACAAGGGCTACATCTCGCCGTACTTCATCACCGACCCCGATCGGCAGGAGGCCGTTCTCGACGACCCGTACATCCTGATCGTCAACTCGAAGATCAGCTCGGTCCAGGACATGCTTCCGGTGCTCGAGAAGGTCATGCAGTCGGGCAAGCCGCTGTTGATCATCGCCGAGGATGTCGAGGGCGAAGCCCTCGCGACTCTCGTCGTGAACAAGATCCGCGGCACGTTTGTCTCGGTGGCCGTGAAGGCACCCGGATTCGGCGAGCGCCGCAAGGCCCAGCTCCAGGACATCGCCGTGCTCACGGGCGGAACCGTGATCTCGGAAGAGGTCGGTCTCAAGCTCGATAGCGTCACGATGGACCTGCTCGGGAAGGCCCGCAAGGTCGTCATCTCGAAGGACAACACGACGATTGTCGAAGGCGCCGGCAGCCATGCCGACGTCGAGGCCCGCGTGAAGCAGATCCGCTCGGAGATCGAGAACTCGGATTCCGACTGGGACCGTGAGAAGCTCGCCGAGCGTCTCGCGAAGCTCTCGGGCGGTGTGGCCATCATCAAGGTCGGCGCCGCGACCGAGGTCGAGCTGAACGAGAAGAAGCACCGCATCGAGGATGCCATCCAGGCGACGCGTGCTGCGGTCGAGGAGGGCATCGTCCCCGGTGGTGGCGTTGCTCTGCTCCGTTCCGGCGATGCCGTGGACAAACTCCGCGGCGGTAGCGACGACGTGAAGGCCGGGCGCCAGATCGTCAAGCGTGCGCTCGAGGCTCCGCTCCGTCAGATCTCGGTGAATGCCGGGTTTGAGGGTGGCGTCGTCGTCAACAAGGTGCTCAACGAGTGCACCGGTAGCGAAGGCTTCAACGCGGCGACGGGTGAATACACCGATCTCATCGACGCGGGCATCATCGATCCCGCCAAGGTGACGCGGTCGACGCTGCAGAATGCGGCATCCATTGCCGCGCTGCTCGTCACCACCGAGGCGCTGGTCGTCGAGCGGAAGGAAGAAGCCCCAGCGATGCCGGGTGGTCATGACCACGGCGGCGGCATGGGTGGAATGGACTTCTAGGGGCTACCAGCTACCAGCCACGAAGGAAGGGCGGCCCCAAGGGGCCGCCCTTCTGCGCGGTTGCCTAGCGCCGCCGCAGCAGGCCGTCGGCACGGAGTTGCCGCTTGATACCGGGCCATTCGAGTTCGAGGACGCTCCAGGCCGAATGGTCGAGCCAGTTGTCGCCGACGCGGACCTCGTGGCGGAGCATGCCGTCGTAGTTGAAGCCGACGCGCTTGGCGATTCGATCGGATCGCTCGTTGCCAGCAGCGATGCGGAGGATGACCTTGTGATACTCGAGTTCTTCGAAACCGATCTGCAGGGCCCGCGCCGTCGCTTCCGTCCCGAGTCCCTCTCCTGTCAGGTCGGAGCGGATCCAATATCCGATCTCTCCGATGCGATTCGGCATGGACGTCGGCCAGACCGACACGTTGCCGACGTGGAAATCGGGCTCGTCCGGCAGGCGCAGCGCAAAGTCAAATGCCCGGCCATCGTTCCACGCAGACGCCGATTCGCGTACGAACCGTTGAGCAACTGAGCGGTCGTAGCCGATTGCCCACGGCAACCACTGAACGAGCTCGGGAAGCGATGCGCGGATGGCGTCGTGCATCGGCGTCACGTCGCGCCGGCGGAACGGCCTGAGCAAGAGCCGTGGCGTGTGCCGGGGGCGGCTGTTGATGGTCTTCGACATTGGGCGCAGCCTATCGAATTATGCTCTGGAGATGGACCTCTGGAGCCGACTCGAAGCACTCCCGCCCGTGGCATCGCCTGCGGAGGCCCGCTATGCCGTGATGGTTCCGCTCTACGAGGACCGGGACGGTTTCGATCGCATCATCTTCACGCGGCGGCCGGAGCACATGCGCACACACCCGGGGGACGTTGTGTTTCCCGGCGGCGGGCGCGAGGGAGGCGAGGGGCCGATCGACACTGCGAAACGCGAAGCGTGGGAGGAGATTCGGCTCCCGCCCGAGAACGTCGTCGAGATCATCGGCGGTCTCACGCCGGTGACGACGAGGAACCGCACCACGCTCATCATCCCGGTGGTGGCTCGCATCGACCGGCCGGCCGAGCTCGTTCCCGACCCGGCCGAGGTTCACAGCATCATCGAACCTCCCATCGACCATCTCCTCGACGAGGATCGATGGACATCGCGTGACTGGTACGGCCACCGGCTGTGGTTCTATGAGTTCGAAGAGGGGACCCTGTGGGGCGCGACTGCATTCATGGTCCGCGAGTTGTTGCAGTTTCTGCGGTAGCGAGTGGCAAGCAGCGGGACACGAGAGACGAGATATGAGACACGAGACACCGAGCGACTCGGACGACTCCGGGCTTCCGTCCGGCGACTGGGGACTGGGGTCCGGTGACTCGTATCACATGTCTCCTGAGGACTTCCGACGGTACGGGCACGAGGTAGTCGACTGGGTCGCCGACTACCTGGCGGGTGTCGGTGATCGACCGGTGCTCCCGGGCGTGGAGCCAGGAGAGATTCGCGCGATGCTCCCGGATGCGCCGCCGGACTATCCCGAGCCGTTCGATGCGGTGTTGGCGGATCTCGATCGAGTCGTGATGCCCGGCATCACGCATTGGCAGTCTCCCGGGTGGTTCGGCTACTTTCCCGCCAACTCGTCGCCTCCATCGATTCTCGGAGAACTCGTCTCGGCCGGTCTGGGTGTTCAGGGCATGCTGTGGTCTACGAGCCCCGCAGCAACAGAGCTAGAACACGTTGTTGCCGACTGGCTCGTTGATCTGCTCGGATTGCCGCACGAGTGGAAGACCACCGGTCCGGGGGGTGGCGTCATCCAGATGAGCGCGTCCGACTCGACCCACACGGCGCTCGTCGTTGCTCGCGAGCACGCTGAAGGCGACGTCGAACGGATGGTGGCGTATGCGTCGGAGCAAGCCCACTCCTCGATCGAGAAGGGTTCGCGTGTCGCCGGTTACGGTCATACGCGGTTCATTCCGGTCGACGACCGCTACGCGATGCGACCCGAAGCTCTGAAAGTGGCAGTTGAGGCGGACCTCGCTGCCGGACTCCTGCCGGTTGCGGTGGTCTCGGCAGTCGGCACGACGGGCACTACGGCGGTGGATCCGGTGCGGGCGATCGGGGAGATTGCCCGGTCTCACGGGCTCTGGCACCACGTGGATGCGGCGTATGCCGGCACGGCCATGATCTGTCCCGAGTATCGCCACTACCAAGCCGGTCTGGATCTTGTCGACTCCTACACGTTCAACCCCCACAAGTGGATGTTCACCAACTTCGATTGCTCGCTCTTCTATGTCGCCGACCGGCGGCCGCTGATCGAAGCGCTGAGCATCCTGCCTCCGTACTTGAGAAACAAAGCATCGGAGTCCGGCCGGGTGATCGACTACCGAGACTGGCACGTCCCGCTGGGGCGCCGTTTTCGGGCACTCAAGCTCTGGTTCGTCCTCAGAGCCTACGGAGCCGAAGGAATCCGGCACCATGTGCGCGAGCACATGGCGCTCGCGACCGACCTGGCTTCTCGCATCGACGCCCACCCCGACCTCGAGCTCGTTGCTCCGGTCCCATTTGGCCTCGTGTCGTTTCGCCACATCCTCGGTGATGATGCAACGGATGCACTCGCTGCGGGTGTCAACGCGTCCGGATGGGCCTATGTGACGCCCTCGGTGATCGACGGGAGGCACTTCGTCCGGGTCTCGATCGGCCAGACGACGACAACCGCGGCACATGTCGCGCGGTTGTGGGAGCTGATCGAGACAACGGTCCGCAGGACATAGGTGCCGGTCGCCCATTGCGGGACCAGAGACGCCAGACACGAGACGAGAGACGAGAGACGAGAGACGCTAGACGCTAGACGCTAGACCGGGCTGATCGGCGAGGTCCCCTGTCTCGTGTCTCTGGTCTCGTGTCTCTGGTCTCGTGTCTCTTGTCTAGCGTCTCTCGTCTCGTGTCTCCTGCAGCAATACACTCGGGTCATGGAACCCCTCATCACGCCTGCTGAATCGAATCGGCTCGATCTCGTCGCGGAGGACCCACCGGAGTTGTTGATGGAGCGTGCGGGGCTGGGAGTCGCGCTGGCAGCGACCGAGATGGGGATCGGCTATGGGAGTCGTGTAACCGTGCTCGCCGGCCGAGGCAACAACGGCGGTGACGGGTACGTCGCGGCCAAACACCTCGCGCGCCGCGGGGTACGGGTGACGGTTTGCCCATTCGGATACCCGAGAGGGGATGCATCTCCGGCAAGGATGGCGGCCCTCGCAGCGGTTCGCGCCGGAGCAAGGATCGGTCCATTTGCAGCGGTCGAACGCTCCGACCTCATCATCGACGCGCTCTTTGGCGTTGGCTTCCGGGGTGCGCTGCCCGACGAAGCGGTCCCGTGGACGCTCCTCGACACGCCCGTGCTCGCCGTCGATGTGCCGTCCGGACTCGACGCAGCAACCGGCCTCGTTGCCGGAGCGGGCTTCTTCGCGGACGTCACCGTCACCTTCCAGGCGGCGAAGACGGGGCACGTTCTCGAAGAGGGACCCGAACGCAGTGGCGAGTTGATCGTGTTCGACATCGGACTCGGTGACCCACGCCCGGAGCTGATGCTTTGTGAGGCAGGGGATGCTCCGACGCCGGTGCGGACGCGACACGCCCACAAGTGGTCGGTCGGCTCCGTCGCGGTGGTTGGTGGCTCCCCCGGAATCACCGGCGCGCCGATGCTCACCGCCCGATCCGCGCTCGCGGCGGGCGCCGGAGCCGCAACCGTGATCTGCCCCGGCGGGCTGCAAATGGTCTACGCATCGATGGATCCCGGGGTGATGAATCGAGGGATCGGAGCCGGCACGCGCTTCACCCCAGGCGACGCCGCCGAAGTCCTCGGCGCCGCCGATCGGTACGACGTGCTCGCGCTCGGACCGGGATTGGGCTCCGTCGAACACGGCTTCGTCGAGTCGCTGCTCGAGCGCTGGCGCGGAACGATCGTGCTGGATGCGGACGGACTCAACGCGCTCGACGGGCCGGCCGCCCTCGGGCGCGACGGTGCCACGATCATCACGCCGCACACCGGCGAGTTTGCCCGACTCACCGGAGGTGAGGCAACGTACATCGGGGCGGCGTCGCTCGCCACCGAGCACGGCGCGGTCGTGCTGCTCAAGGGCAACCCCACCTTCGTGACCGACGGAGAGGCAACGTGGGTGGTGACGAGCGGCGGCCCAGAGCTTGCGACGATCGGCACCGGTGACGTGCTGACCGGAATGACGGCGGCCTACGCAGCGGGAGGCCTTCCCGCCGCCGTTGCTGCGCGATCGGCGGCCTATCACCACGGAGCGGCGGGCGCCCGGCTGGCGGAGGTCGAGACCGTCACAGCCACCGGACTGTCCGTCGAAATCGGCCGCTGATCTTCGCGGCGCGGCCGAAGGTACTGCGGCGCGGCAGCAGCCAGAGCCGATCCGGTGACACCGGCCCGGTTCGATTGCGGCCGACGTCCGACTCCGGCCGGCCCGACCGCCCAGGGGCTGCAGGGCGATATTGCGGTCGAGACCGTCGGTTACGATTCGGCGAGCATCTCGGCCGCGTTGCGCGCCACGAGCGTATCCGCCGTTGCGATCAACGATTCCTGCAATGAACGACACCATGAGGAAGGAATGGGGAACCATGCGTCGGACGCTGACACTGATCGTTCTTGTCACCGCGCTCGCGGCAGGGGCGTGCAGCAGCACCGGAGACGGAATCGTCGTCGAGGACCCGTGGGGTCGGACCTCTCCGATGGTCACGGCCAACGGAGCGTTCTACATGGTCCTCATCGGCGGAGAAGGGGCCGACCGCCTGGTGGCTGCAGATACCAACGCCTGTGGGACAGTAGAACTGCATCAGACGATCATGAATGACGGTGTCATGACGATGCAACCCGCGGAAGGGGGGATCGAGATTCCGGCCGAAGGTGAGGCCGTGCTCGAGCCGGGCGGCTACCACGTGATGTGCATCGACAAGACGCAGGAGTTCGAGGTCGGGGACGTCATCCCGCTCACCCTCACATTCGATCAGGCCGATCCCCAGACGGTCGACGTGGAGATCCGCGAGGGCTAGCCGCCGCTACTCGCTTTGCAGGCCGCCCGAGCCGTTTGAATTGCCACCGTTTGAGGCGCCGTTCGCTCGGATCAACCCCACCACGATGCCATCACACACGGCCCGCCACGAGGCGTCGATGATGTTCTGGTGGACGCCGATCGTCCCCCACGATCCGTCCACGTCCCGGTGTTGGCACAGGACCCGGACCCGCGCCGCCGTTCCGTCCGACGAGTCGAGGTCGCGCACCCGGTAGTCGGTGAGGTGGATTCGTGCCACCTGGGGATAGTCGTGAGCGAGCGCCGCTCGCAGAGCAAGGTCGATGGCCGCGACCGGGCCGTCGCCCTCCCGGGTGGTGACGATTCGCTCACCGCCCACGTAGACCTTCACGGTTGCCTCGGCCACGACTTCCCCGTCACGGTGTTCGACGAATACGCGGTAGGACTCGAGTGAGAAGAAGGGCTGCTTCCATCCTTGGGACTCGCGCACGAGCAGTTCGAACGATCCGTCCGCCGCTTCGAAGTGGTAGCCGTCGTGTTCAAGTTCTTTGATTCGATCGACGACCACCTGTGCCTCTTCGGAGGACAGTTCGAGGCCCGTGTCCTGGGCCTTGGCGAGGATCGTCGATCGCCCGGCGAGTTCGGAGACGACCGTTCTGGTGGAGTTGCCGACCGCGTCCGGGGGGAGATGCTCGTATGCGTCCGGGCGGCGAGCGAGCGCGGAGGTGTGGAGTCCCGCCTTGTGAGTGAATGCAGAGACGCCAACGTAGGGCAGGTGGTCGTCGAGGGTGAGGTTGATGATCTCCGCAATGTGGTGTGAGACGCGCGTCAGGTGCGAGAGCCGGTCTTCGGGAATCGAGGCGTAGCCCATCTTCAGTGAGACGTTCGGAATCACCGAGCAGAGGTCCGCATTTCCGGTGCGCTCCCCGTATCCGTTGATGCAGCCCTGGATCTGCATGATGCCGGCCGTCGCCGCGGTGAGGCTGTTGGCGACGGCCGTCCCGGCGTCGTTGTGGAAATGGCATCCGAGCGCGGCTTCCGGGAGGGCGGCCGCAACCTCCCGGACCACGCGGTCGACCTCGTGGGGCAAGGTTCCGCCGTTCGTATCGCACAGCACGAGGCGCTCTGCGCCGCTCTCGTGTGCCGCCCGCAGGGTATCGAGTGCGAACTCCGGATTCGTCCGATAGCCGTCGAAGAAGTGCTCAGCGTCGAAGAAGACCCGGCGGTCGACCGAGCGGAGATACTCGACGGAGTCACCGATCATGGCTACGGCTTCCTGCTGGTCGGTTCGGAGCGCGTGTTCGACGTGGTAGTCCCACGACTTGCCGACGAGACAGATCACCTCGGTCTCGGCGGCTATGAGTGCGGCGAGCTGTGCATCAGACGCAGCGTTCCTTCCGGCGCGCCGGGTCGAACCAAACGCAACGAGCGTTGCGGTGGTGAAGTCGAGTTCACGGCGGGCTCGCTGGAAGAACTCATCGTCCTTCGGGTTCGCGCCGGGCCACCCGCCCTCAACGTAGGCAACCCCCAGCTCATCAAGCAGCTGGCTGATCGCCAGCTTGTCGCCGGCCGTGAGGGAAATACCCTCCTGCTGTGTGCCGTCTCGCAGTGTCGTGTCGTAGATCTCGAGTGTTGTCATGGTGGCGCTCCGGATAGAGAAAACCCTCCGCCGGGCGGAGGGTCGCGGGCGCACACGGGTTCGTGTGCGCCTAGGGAATGATGATGGTGGTGGTCGAAAGGACGGTCATGGAGGACGGAGTATGGCTGGTCTGCGGGTCGACGTCAACGGTCGATCGAACGAGCGATGAGAGCCGCGTACGCGGCGATGCCATCACCGGTCAGATGAACGCCGTCCTCGCCGAAGTACTCGGGGTGGCCCGACGCCGTCAAGTTCCAATCGATCAGGCGTGCACTCGGCCATCGATCGACACCGGCGCGGAGGCTTTCGTTCACCGCCCCCTCCCATCGTCGCGGAACCTTGGCATTCACGAAGTAGACCCGATCGGCCCCTTCGAGTGCTCGCACGACGGAATCGAAGTGGTCCGCGCTGAAGACACCGTTCGTGCCCAGGTGGACGACCGCGATGGTGCCGAGCGCGCCGGCTCTCCAGAGCTCGCCGACCACCTCCGGTACCTGCCTCATCTGCCGGCTGACCCTGGCATCCACGACGGCGCCGTCGATCATCTCGGTCAGTGCCGCCTTCGCACCAAGCATCACGGAATCCCCGATCATCGCAACGGGAGCCGGGGCGGCCGTCGGCTGCGGCTGGGGCTCCGGCGATGCGGATTCGATCGTGGGAGCCTCGACTGCATCCGGGACGATCGTCACCGTTGCTTCAGCGGTCGGACCGGCTGTGTCGATCGTCTCGTCGTGATCGGCCGTCTCATCGCTCGCTTTCGCCACTTCCGGCGTCGTCGGTTCGACTCCAACGGGTGTTGCCGCACTCTGCTCGAAAGGAGCGGCTGCTGGAGCGTGTTCTGGTGCGGCTGTGGAAGCCTCGGGTTCCGGAGTGGTCGACGTGACCGACACCTCTGCGGGCACCGACGATTCGGACGGCGCCTCGGCCGCGGCGGCCTCCGCTCCGGCGGCGAGGGCGACGGGCTCCTCGGCGGGCGGCCTGGTGGACGAGCCCTCGACAAGTCCGATGGTGAGTCCCAGCAGGAACACCCCGGCGATGACGGGCCAGAGCGCCGCCGCACGCGGCGACCGAATCCGCAAGGGCTGGGTGAGCCACGCGAGCCAGTTCTTGAAGCCCTGCTTTCGTATTGGCTGTTCAATCCATCGATACGACACTTCTGCAATGGCGAAGGTCAGTACGACTTGGACCGCAAGCGTCGGCCAACGACCCCAGGGCACGTCGATGCCGGGCCGGAGGAAGATGAAGACGGGCCAGTGGTAGAGGTAGAGCCCGTAAGAGCGCTTCCCAACCCACACAAGCGGGCGATTGCCGAGCACCGGATTCAAGGCGCCCTGCGGATGGACGGTGACGGCGATGACCACCGCGGTGAGCGTCGACACGGTGAAGAAGCCGCCCCGGTACAGGAAGAGGTCGTATTCGCCCATTCGAAGCAGAAGCACCGTGAGCCCGACGAGCGCAGCGAAGCCCGAGACGTTGAGCAGCACGGTGCCGCGCACGGCGAGCTTCTTGGTGAATCGCCATGGTTGCCAGAGGAACGCGAGCGCAACCCCGATCAGCAGGCCGGCGGCTCGCGTATCGGTACCGAAGTAGACACGGGACGGATCCTCATAGGGCGCGAACAGTGCCCACATCAACGCTGTAGACGCCAGCGCACCGATGGATGCAACCAGGAGGAATCGACGAGCTGTCTGGCCGTAGCCTTTCGAACGGCGCGACAGGAGCGCCATTCCTCCAACGAAGATCAGTGGGAAGAAGAGGTAGAACTGCTCCTCGACTGCCAGTGACCAGAGGTGGCGAAGCGGCGGCGGTCGGGAGAACGCTTCGAAATAGGACTCCTGGCGGAAGATCATCACCCAGTTGGTTGAGTAGGTGAGCGCCCCGAGCACGTCCTGGTTCAATCGGAACAGCGCGTCGCGAGCGAAGAGCAGCGCACCGGTGACCGTGAGGATCAGTAGGACTCCGAGCGCCGGGAGCAGGCGGCGCGCACGCCTCACCCAGAACTCCTTCAAGTTGACGGCGCCGGTGCGAAGTCGCTCGAGGATCAGTAGAGACGTGATCAGATAGCCGCTGATGACGAGGAATACCTCAACGCCGAGAAATCCGCCGGGGATGAATCCGAACTCCGCGTGGTAGGCGATGACGGCGATGACGGCGATGGCGCGGAGGCCGTCGATGCCCGGCATGTACGGGAGGCGTTCGGGGACCGCGCGCGGCAGCAGATCCTGCATCTGGCCGGTTGTCGTCCTCAGCTCAGTCATTTCCTGTGGCCGCGCAAACATACGGCGCGCGACGGCGCCGTTTCTTCTCCGCGTCAGGCTATCACGCCGTCCGTTCTAGCCTGCGGCCTTGCCCGAGCGCACCGCCGCCGGTATCGTCCCCAACGGCATATCAGCGGTCGTGGTGGCGTCGGAACAGGGCGGGTTTCGGGTGCCGGAAACGCATCGACGCCGGAGCCTGTGGGCCCGGCGTTTCTTCGTGAGGAGGAGTGGTGACGGGACAGACCAAGCAGACGGTGTTCTCGGGTGTGCAGCCAACCGGTGCGATGCACCTCGGCGGCTACCTCGGGGCATTTCGCAACTGGGTCGCGCTCCAGGACGACGATGCATACAACGTGGTCTACTGCATTGTCGATCTCCACGCGATGACAGTGCCCTATGACCCGGCGGAGTTCCATCGCGCCCGACTCGAGACGGCAAAGGTCGTGCTGGCACTTGGAATCGACCCGGAGAAGTCACTGCTCTACATGCAGAGCCAGGTGCCGCAGCACGCTGAGCTGGCGTGGATTCTCTCGACGCTGACGCCGACCGGTGTGCTGAATCGCATGACGCAGTACAAGGACAAGCTCGACAAGGGAATCCCGTCGAATCTCGGCCTCTATTCCTATCCGGTGCTCATGGCGGCCGACATCCTGCTGTTTCGCGCGGACCTGGTCCCCGTTGGAGACGATCAGAAGCAGCACCTCGAGATGTCCCGTGACCTGGCCGCCCGATTCAACAACCGGTTCGGCGAGGTGTTCCCCATTCCGGCACCTCTCATTCCCGAGACGTCGGCGCGCGTCATGTCGCTGGTCGATCCGGCCGCCAAGATGTCGAAGAGCGACCCGAATCCGAAGAACCGGGTCAACCTCGACGACTCGCCCGACGTGATTCGCAAGAAGGTCAAGTCGGCGGTCACGGATTCCGACCCGACGGTCCGCTACGACACCGAGTCGAAGCCCGGCATCTCGAACCTGTTGGAGATCATGTCGGCGACGACCGGCCGGCCGATCGGGGACCTCGCAGCGGAGTACGAGACCGGCGGCTACGGACGGTTCAAAGAGGCGGTGGCCGAGGCGATCGTGGCGGAGCTCGCGCCGATACGAGCTGCCCTCCAGCAACTCGACGACGACGACGTGGCCCGTATCCTGCAGAAGGGTGCTCTGGACGCGAGAACCCGCGCAGAGCGACTGCAGCAGCAAGTACGCGACGCGGTCGGTCTGGGGAGGATCTAGCGCCGAGACTGAAGACACGAGACCCCGGACAGGAGACCGGGCCCGGCATCTCGTGTCTCGTGTCTCGCTGGAAGCTCCCTGCCCGTCCTCTACTACGCTTCGGCGCGCTGGCGTTGCTACCCCAACACGGAAGGTTTTCCTCGTGGAGATCGAGATCGGCATTGCGAAATCGGGTCGGAGGGCCTACGGGTTCGACGACATCGCCATCGTCCCATCGAGGCGCACCCGGGACCCCGAAGATGTCGATCTGAGTTGGGAGATGGATGCCTTCACGTTCGAATTGCCGTTGCTTGCCGCCGCTATGGATTCCGCCGTCAGCCCGGCGACGGCCATAGCGATCTCCCGCCTCGGCGGCCTCGCGGTCCTGAATCTCGAGGGGCTGTGGACGAAGTACGAGAACCCGGTCGAGATCTATGCCGAGATCTCGGAGCTCCCGGACGACCGGGCCACCCGACGCATGCAGGAGATGTATCTGGCCCCGATCGATCCCGACCTCATCACCCAGCGGGTGCGCGAGATGAAGGATGCCGGGATCATCACCGCCGCCAGCCTCACGCCGCAGCATGTCACCCGATACATCGACAATGCGAAGACCGGCGGGCTCGACATCCTCGTGATCCAGGGCACGGTCGTGTCGGCAGAGCACGTTTCGTCACGGGCAGAACCACTCGATCTGTTCGAGTTCATTCGCGACGTCGAGATGCCGGTGATTGTCGGCGGGGTGGCCTCGTACGCAGGAGCGCTGCACCTCATGCGGACCGGCGCCGTCGGCGTGCTCGTTGGCGTCGGTCCCGGTGCCGCCTGCACGACCCGCGGCGTGCTCGGCCTCGGCGTTCCGCAAGCAACGGCGATCGCAGACGCCGCCGGTGCACGGACCCGCTATCTCGAGGAAACCGGCCGATATGTGCACGTGATCGCCGACGGTGGAATGCGCACAGGCGGCGATATCGCGAAGGCCATCGCCGTTGGGGCCGACGCGGTCATGCTCGGCTCTCCCTTTGCTGCGACCGTAGAGGCCCCCGGCAACGGTGTTCACTGGGGGATGGCGACGTTTCACCCGACGCTGCCTCGCGGTTCACGGGTGCGGGTCGGCACGATCGGCACCATCGAGGAGCTTCTGGTCGGTCCCGCGCACGAGAACGACGGGAAGCGCAACCTGTTTGGCGCGCTGCGGACCTCGATGGCGACCACAGGCTACGCCAACGTCAGGGAGTTCCAGAAGGCTGAGGTGATGGTCGCTCCGGCGCTACAGACCGAGGGGAAGCAGCTGCAGCGCTCGCAGGGCGTCGGGATGGG
>JAHEEL010000209.1 GCA_024640745.1 Actinomycetes bacterium | reverse complement strand
TCGGAGTACCGTGCCTCGCGATACGAGCGCAACAGCCGTTCACTCCCCCACCTGGGTGATGATCCCGACTGGACGCCGGCGACGTTCGATCTGCCGAGTCCGATCGCCGACGACACGCCGAAACGCTGGTTCTACCGCCTTCGTCGCTGACGAGCCCGCCACGAGACACACGCACCTCCCGCTAGCTCGTGCTGGATGCCACACTGCAGACATGGCGATCTCCATTGCCGTCTTCATCTTTGACGATGCCGAGGAACTCGATTGGGCGGGCCCGTGGGAAGTGCTTGCGAGCTGGTCGGTCGGTTGGCCGGAAGATGAGGTGTCGGTGTTCACGGTTTCACAGTCGGGCACGACGGTTCGGTGTGCGAAGGGGTTGCACGTCGTGCCAGACCACTCATGGGAGTCGATGCCGGCCCACGACGTCTTGATCTACCCAGGTGGGCGCGGGACGCGCTCGCAGATCGGGGATGCGACGATCCGTAGCTGGGTTCGTGCCGAAGCAGACTTGGGGACTCTGATGGCATCGGTCTGTACGGGTTCGCTCGTCTTTGCAGACAACGGCCTACTCGATGGTCTTCCGGCCACGACCCATTGGGGAAGCCTGAATCACCTCGCTGAACTCGGTTCGAACATCGTCGTTCGACCCGACGACCGCTTCGTGGACAATGGTTCGGTGATCACCGCGGACGGGGTGTCTGCGGGGATCGACATGGCGCTCCATCTCGTCGGCAGGCTGCATTCCGTTGAGCGCGCTCGTGATGTCCGCAGGTACATCCAGTACGATCCGGAGCCGCCGGTGTGATCGAAATACGGCGAGGGCAGGCGGGAGAACCGGGAGATGGAGGTCTCCCCCGCGCGACGCTGCGAATGGGATCGGTATCTGAGTGACGTATCAGCCAACGCAGCGCGAGCCCTCATCTGCTGAGGTAGCGATCCCGAGCTTTCGCTCGTCGATGCTGCGAGGCCCCTCATTCGGTGGCCTCGTCGGCGCGCTCGTCTTCTTCTGGTTCTCGTTGACGCCGTCGCTCCTCCCGCGCTGGTGGGTCATGCAGGCGGTGATCACCGGGCTCACTTCGGCCATCGGCTACCTCATCGGCACCACCATCGGCGCGCTGGGTCGCGCCGCTGTCGACCGCTTCAACGCCACTGCACCGGCGGAGCGTACGCGACGGATCACTTGGGTGGTTCTGCTGGTGGTTGCGGCGCTCGCAATCGTGATCGGCCTCGCTCGGTGGCCCTCGGTCCAGAACGCCTCCCGAGACCTCGTGAACCTCGACCGTATCTCGTGGTCGTTGGCGATGGCCGTCGCTCTGGCGGCCGCCGTCGTCTTCGTTGTTGCCTGCGCTGTGGGACGACTCCTCCTCTACCTCGTTCGCCGAATCGAGGCCCTCGCTCAGCGCTTCATGCCGCAAGCCGTGGCGTGGATCATCACGGTGGCGCTCGTTGCCGTGATCGCCTACATCCTGAGCGTTGACGTTGTGGAGCGCGAGCTGATCAGCTTCGTCGACGCCCGCTTCGGCGCTGCCGACACGGGAACCGCTGCGGGTGTCGTGGCCCCCTCCGAGGCTGAGTATTCGGGGAGCCCCAATTCGCTCGTCCCATGGGAGACACTCGGCTTGGAAGGGCGCAACTTCGTAGCCGGCGCGCCCAGTGCGGGTGAAATCGACAGCTTCTCCGGAAGCGGGACGGCTCAGACTCCGATTCGCGTCTACGCGGGCCTGGATTCGGCCGCCACCCTCGAACAGCGGGCCGCGCTCGTCGTCCTCGAGCTGGATCGGGCGAACGCGGCAGAACGGGCAGCCGTGGTCGTCGTCACGACTACCGGTACGGGGTGGGTCGATCCGGACGCTGCTACCGCCGTTGAGTACATGTACGACGGTGACACCGCTATCGCTGCGATCCAGTACTCGTTCCTTCCCAGTTGGATCCAGTTCCTCGTCGGCACTGAACTTGCCGGAGAGGCCGGAGCTGCGATCAACGCGGCCGTCTATGAATGGTGGACGGCCCTCGACGAGCCGCGCCCCAAGCTGCTGCTGTTCGGCGAGAGCCTCGGCTCGCTCGGCTTGGAGACCGCTCTGAGTCGGGATTCCGTCGACGAGTCGCTGGAGAGCCTCACCCGGTCGGACGGGGTTCTGATGACGGGACCGACGGCATCGAATCCGGTCTGACAGCAGATCTTGGCTGCCCGAGAGCCGTCGACGCCGGTATGGAAACCCATCTACGACTCGGGCGCAACCGTGCGGATTGCGAATCAACCACAGGGTCCCGAGTCTGCCGGATCTGCCGAGTGGGCTGAGCCTCGGGTGCTCTACTTCCACCATCCATCCGACCCGGTTGGCTATTGGAACCTGGAGACCCTGTGGGCGAGGCCCGAATGGGTCGACGATCCCGTCGGCTACGACGTGTCGCCGGATGTTGGGTGGTTCCCGATCGTCACGTGGGGTCAGATCTCCGGCGACCTCATCGCAGGCTTCAGCGCGGGGCCGGGCTTCGGCCACAACTACTCGATCGACTTCGTCAGCGGTTGGGCCTCGGTCGCGCCCCCGCAGGGTTGGACGGCGGACGAGACGGCACGCCTCGAAGCCCACCTCGATGTCGTTGCCGACTAGCCGGCAGGACACGCTCTTGAGATCGGTGCCGGCCTGGATCGCTCGTAGAGCCCGCCACGCAGCAGAATGCCTGAGATGACCGGACGTGTGTTTCTGATCACCGGAGCGGCAGGCTACCTCGGACGACGGCTCGTGGTCGCGGCCCGGCGGCACGGTCGCGTGGTGGCTGGTACGCACCGCTCGACTGCTGGCCTCCCGCGCGACAGCACCGCCGTTGTCGACGTGACCGATCGGTCCTCAGTGCTCCGGCTCGTGCACGAGGTGCATCCCACCGATGTCATCCATGCGGCGGCAGTGAACCCGGGCCAGGGAGACGCCGACCTCATGTGGCGCGTGAATGTGGATGGTTCGCGGCACATCGCCGAAGCGTGCACCGCCGTCGGGGCTCGACTCGTCGCGATCTCCACCGACATCGTCCACGATGGGCGGCAGGGCCCCTATGCCGACGACGCCGCTGCGAACCCCATCAATCCCTACGGTCGCTCGAAGGCGGCCGGTGAGCTGGTTGTGCGCGCGTTGGATCCGGCAGCGGCGATCGTCCGCACATCGCTGATGTACGGCCTCGACGCCATCGACCGAGGCACCGCTGGATTCGCAGACCGACTTGCGCGAGGAGAATCCCTGATCCTGTTCTCCGACGTGCTGCGTAGCCCCATCGAGGTCGACACCCTTGCCGATGCGGTCATTCGCCTCGCCGCGTCGGACCACGCCGGGTATCTCAACGTGGCCGGGCGGCAAGCGCTCTCACGGGACGCGTTCGGTCGCGCCATGCTGCGGTATTGGCGAGTCCCAAGCAGCGACCGCGTCGAGACGGGCCGTGCAGCCGAGATGTCAGACACGATTCCGCTGGATCTCCGCCTCGCTGTTGATCGCGCCGAGGAGCTGCTCGGCATCCGTCTCCCCGGAGTCGATGAGACGCTTGCGGCAGCCCGCAGCCGGGAATACCGGCCGGGCGACGGGTAGAACGCGAATCATCAATCGAATCGCCCGAATTGGGCGGCGATCCCAGCAGCCGCGTCGCCGCGACACCAAACGAGCTCGTTCGCGGGAGCCCGGCACGACCTGCCCCAGAGATCGAACCCTTCAGGTTGCCGGGCGCGCGGTCGATGCTCCTAGAAGGACT
>JAHEEL010000208.1 GCA_024640745.1 Actinomycetes bacterium | reverse complement strand
CGTCCACACGATCGTCGAGGCGTCGCGAGAGCTCGACGAGCTCGACGAAGATCTGTTGGAGAGCCTGTTGTCGACCCATGCGTCGGGCTTGCGGGTCCTGGCTGCTCCTCTCGAGCCGTCGCTCGCCGATGAAGTGTCGACGCAGGCCGTTGTTCGCACGCTGGGCCTGTTGAAGCGGATGTTCGACTACATCATCGTCGACACGGCACCGTTCCTCGACGAGCCGGTTCTGTCGATCCTCGAGCGGTCCGATGACGTGTTGCTGGTGGTCGACATGGACTTGCCGAGCGTCAAGAACGCCAAGCTCGCGCTCGACACGCTGAAGCTCATCAAGTACCCGTTCGAGCGGATGAAGCTCGTGCTGAACCGAGTGAACTCGAAGGCCCGGCTCGACATCGGCGAGCTCGAGCGCTCGTTGGAGCTCGAGGTCCAGGCGGCGATCTCTTCCGACAAGCTCGTTCCGAGAGCCGTCAACGAGGGGGAGCCTGCCGTATCGCTCTACCCGCGATCTCGGGTGGCGAAGGACCTGCGGGGTGTCGCGATGCTCGTCGTGGATCCGGAAGTGACACCGGAAGCCGCCGTGTCAGATGGGCAGCGCAAATGGTTCAAGTAGTCACGAAGCGAAGAGAGAGGTCGACAAACCGGGAGGGAACCAATGAGCCTCGCTGATCGAGTAAAGGCAGCCAAAGAAGCCGACGCGCAGACCGACAACCAGCGCGAGGAGACGCGCAAGGATCTGCGCCGGAAGCTGCACTTCAAGGTAGTGGAGGGTCTTGGACCGACCCTGTACGACCGCCAGATGAGCGACGCGGAGCTGAAGCTCCGAGTCATGGAGATGCTCGAGTGGGCGCTGGATCAGGAGCAGTCGGTGGCTCTGACCCGGACGGACCGCCTCGGCCTGCTCCAGGAAATCGCAGACGATGTCCTCGGATACGGGCCCATCGATCCATTCCTCGCCGACTCGGAAATCACCGAAGTCATGGTGAACGGACCGCACTCGGTCTGGATCGAGCGGCATGGCCGGCTCACCCGAACCGACACCCGTTTCGTAGATGCAACGCACCTGGAGCGAATCATCGAGAAGATCGTCGGTCAGGTCGGGCGTCGTATCGACGAGTCGAACCCGATGGTCGACGCCCGTTTGCCCGATGGATCCCGCGTCAACGCCGTGATTCACCCGCTGGCGATCGGCGGACCGTATCTCACGATCAGGAAGTTCGCCGTCGATCCGTTCACGATCGACGACTTGATCGCCAACGACACGATCAACGATCAGGTTGCGGGGCTGCTGCGGCGGTGCGTCCGCGGACGTCTGAACATCATTGTGAGCGGCGCCACCGGCTCCGGCAAGACGACGTTCTTGAACGTGCTGTCGAACTTCATCCCGGACGACGAGCGAATCATCACGGTGGAGGACGCCGCCGAGCTCCAGCTCAGCCAGATCCACGTACTCACCATGGAGTCCCGCCCGCCCAACATCGAGGGGAAGGGTGAGGTCAAGATCCGTGACCTGGTGAAGAACACCCTGCGTATGCGTCCCGATCGGATCATCGTCGGTGAGGTTCGTGGCGGCGAGTCACTTGACATGCTTCAGGCGATGAATACCGGTCACGACGGGTCACTGACCACCGTCCACTCGAACTCGCCGCGCGACACCCTGGCTCGTATCGAGACCATGGTGCTCATGGCGGGGATGGACCTGCCGATTCGCGCGATTCGAGAACAGGTGGCTTCTGCTATCGACCTCGTCGTGCACGTTCACCGGCTCAGGGACGGTACCCGACGCGTGACGCATGTGACCGAGGTCGTCGGTATGGAGGGCGACATCATCACCCTGCAGGACATCATGTTGTTCGACTACGGCATGGGCGTCGATGAGAACGGCAAGTACCTCGGGCGACTCAAGGCCACGGGCATCCGGCCCGCCTTCAGCGAGCATCTCGACAACTTCGGTATCAAGCTGCCGGCCGACCTGTTCGCCCCCGAACCGTTTGCAAGCCGATGAGGCGCTCAGCACGCACCGCCGTTCTGGGAGTCGCCCTCGCGCTCGCGGCGACACCGATCCCGGCATTCGCTTCGACACCGGTCGTCGCTGCGAGCGGCGCGAAGAGTTGGCTGATCATCCTCGGGGCGATCGCAGCCGGCCTCGGCGCGTTCCTCCTGCTGATCATCCTGCTGGGCGGCGGTTCGAAGAGCCGCGACGAGTCCATCGGCGGACGGCTGGGCGCGTACGGCGGAAGCACGCAAAAGAGCTCGGGCCTGTTCGGGCGGTTTGCCGTGCTGCGACGCGCAGCATCAAAGGCCGAAAGCGTCGCCGAGAGTCAGGGCAACTCCCGGATGATCGAGTCTGCATTGGAGCAGGCGAACATCCCAGTGCGCGCCGGAGAGGCGATCATTGCAGCCTTTGGCCTCGCGCTCATCCTCGGCGTGGTGGTTGGCCTGGCGACCCAGTCGTTCGTCTGGTCGATCATCGCCGGGGCAGTGCTCCTGATCATCTCGTTCCTGTACGTCAGCCACGTCGCATCGAAGCAGCGGAAGAAGTTCGATACGCAGCTTCCCGACACGCTGAACCTGCTGGCAACGTCGCTGCGAGCCGGCTACTCGATCATGCAGGCCATCGAGGCCGTGGCGTCGGAGGCGCCGGAGCCGACGAGGCGCGAATTCGGTCGCGCCATGTCCGAGATCCGCCTGGGCCGGCCGATGATCGATGCGCTCAACGACATCGCCGTTCGCATGGAGTCCCAGGACTTCGAGTGGACGGTGCTGGCAATCTCGATTCAGCGAGAGGTTGGCGGAAACCTTGCCGAGGTGCTCCAAACGACCTCGGAGACGATGCTGCAACGGAACCGCCTTCGCGGCGAGATGCGGGCGCTCACGGCGGAGGGGCGGATCTCCGCCTACGTCATGGCCGCGTTGCCGTTCTTCCTCTTCTTCGGGATCTACATGCTCAATCCGGACTACATCACGCCGATGCTTGGCTCGCCGGCCGGTTGGGGAGCGTTCGCCTTTGCCGGATTCATGATGGTGGTCGGAATCTTGTGGATGCAGAAGATCGTGAAGGTGGACGTCTAATGGAACTCATGTTTGCCGTTGTTGCAGTCGGTGTTGCCGCCGGGGCTTTGGCGATGTATGCCGGAATGGGTGTCGTGCGTTCACGCGAGCACTCCGGCAACCGCCTCGCCCATCTCCAGACACGGAGCGACCAACTCGATGCCGGGTTCTCCGAGCGGGCGATTGCCCCCGCGCTCGAGAAGGTCGGCAAGTTGGTGTTGCGATTCACGCCGCAAGGCTGGGTCGGGCGTTCGCAACACAAGCTGGTGCTTGCCGGGTGGGCGGATCGGATGGACGGCAACACGTGGGCCGCCATCAGGATCATCTCGGTGATCGCCGCCTTCATCATCTGGCTCGTCGTCCAGTCGCTGCTCGACACCGCGACGTATCGACTGGTGGCGCTCGTCATCATGCTCGTCATCGGGATCTTCGGTCCGGAATCGATGCTCAATCGAAAGATCGACGAGCGTCGCAAGGACATGGAGAAGACGCTTCCCGACATCATCGACCTGCTGCTGCTCAGCGTCGAGGCCGGCCTCGGGTTCGAGGCGGCGATGGGCCGTGTCGTGCAGAACGCACCCGGGGAGCTCGCAAGGGAATTCTCCCGAACACTTCAGGAGACGCGCGTGGGCGTGTCCCGGAACGTCGCGCTCCGGAACCTGTCGGAACGAACCGACGTGGACGATCTCAACACGTTC
>JAHEEL010000207.1 GCA_024640745.1 Actinomycetes bacterium | reverse complement strand
TGGCGACTCGATCGGATCGGGAGCCGAGGAGGTGGAAGAGGAAACGGTAAGCGAGGTAGCCCCCGACTGCGCCGATCAACGCCATGTTCAGGATATTGAGACCGAGCGCCGTGAGACCCCCGTCGGCAAACAGGAACGCCTGAATGATGAGCACGATCGCGATGACGAGGAACCCTGCCCACGGACCGACGAGCACGGCGGCAAGCACGCCGCCGAGCAGGTGACCGGACATCCCAGGGAGCACTGGGAAGTTGATCATCTGTCCGGCGAAGACAAATGCCGTGGCAAGCGCAGCGAGTGGCACGAGCCGGTCGGTCAGATAGCGGCGAGCCCGTGAGACGGCGACACCGAAGCTCCCGGCGGCAATCGCACCGGCGGCAGCGCTCACGCCAGGGCCAATGACTCCATCCGGGATGTGCATCGCAGTCCGTCCTTGTTCGGCAACGTATCAGGCTACTCCGACGGGGGCGTGGCTACTCCGTCGCGTCGTCTTCGTTTGGCTTCGCTCCCGTAGCATCAGAGCCGGAAGCCGGTTCGCTTCCTGACGCTTCGTTCCCGGCTTTCGAGGCGATGAGCGCCTCCGCGTCGTCCTGGGCGCGCTCGATCGTCGTCCCCACCCATTCGTCCGACGTGTAGATGTTTGCGTCGCCCACAACGGCGGCCACACCGGCAACCTTCAATTGCTCATGCATGTTCTCATTTGCGGAGACGAGCATGAGTTGGCTGTCGGCTTCGGCGAGTGACCGGGCGTACTTCAAGAGGACGTCCATGAACGTCGAGCCGAGGTCGCTCCGGCCACGCAGGCGCAGGATCACAACGGAATTCGTGGTCGCCGCGGTGACGTCGGGGAGCTTCTCCTCGAACACGGGAGCGGATGCGAAGAAGAGGCTGCCGTAGGGCTGGAGGATGAGCACGACACCGGGCGGTACATCGTCCGGGGCGTCGGTCTCCCGCATGCGCCCATCGACCATCACCCGCTGCTTGATCACCACCTGATTCGATTGGTTGGCGATGTACAGGATCATCGAGATCCCGACGCCGACGAGCACGGCGTACTGGAGCGGGATGAGCATCGTGAGGATGAACGTCACCGCCATCACGGTTGCTTGCATTGCCCCGGTCTTCCAGACCGCCTTGATGTCAGCCGGCTTCACGGTGCGGTAGCCAACGGTCATCAGCAACCCGGCGAGTGCCGGCATCGCGATGGAGCCAACCGCGTCGCCGAACACCAAGATGACGGTTGCCATCACGGAGCCGGCGATGATCAGTGCCAGCCTCGTCTTCGCTCCGGCCGTCTTGACCAGCGAGCTGGCCGACATCGAGCCGCCGACCGGCATACCCTGGAAGAAGCCGGAGGCCACGTTGGCGGCGCCCTGGCCGATGAAATCGCGCGACGCCTTCGGATAGGTGCCGTCCGGGTTTGGGAAGTTCGCAGAGATTCCGGCTCCTTGGACCAAGCCGACGAACGCGAGCGACAGCGCCGGGATGATGAGCACCGGCACGAGGCCGATGTCGGGAAGCATCGGAAGCGGCAGCGAACCGGGGATATCCGCGATGTCGTTGAGCGTCGCCACGTCCCACCCGAGTATCGCGACCAGCGCAGACGTGGCGATGATCGCCCCTACGAGGCCGAGAGGACCGAGCTTCGTGCGTTCGAGGATGAGAATGAGGGCAATCGTCGCGACACCGATGGCAAGGGTCGGCCAGTTCACCTTGCCGAAGTTCAACAGCAGGTCGAAGGCACGCGCCACGCGGTTCGGGCCGTCTGCCTCGTAGCCGGTGAAGTCGTCGAGCTGACCGAGAACGATGTTCACGCCCACGGCATTGATGAATCCCACCATCACGGCGTTCGATACGAACCGAAGGATCGAACCGAGCCGGAGCAGCCCGGCCGCCAGCATGACGATGCCGGTCACGATCGACAGGGTGAACAACGCTCGGCCGGGATCCTCCGACGTGTGCACGACTCCAACGTCGGCCACGACAATGGCCATCGCTCCGGTTGCCTGGACGGCCATGAACGAGGAACTGGTGAACAATGCCCCAGTGACCGTGCCGACCATGTAGGCGTAGAGGCCGTAGACCGGATTCACTCCCGCGAGGAGACCTCCGGCAAGGCCATCCGGAACGCTCTCGACGCCTAGCACGACTCCCGCAACGGCGTCTTTGCCGATCGTCTCCTTGCGGAACAGCGATCGTGTGGTCTCGAGCAGCTTCACGAGGTGCGGGGCTCCAACAGCAGAGTCTTGGGTTCGATCAGAAGAGAGACTACCCGGACGCCACGTGATCAACTCAGGGCCAACCGAGGCCGCCGAATCGGATCCATTCGGCATCGAGCTCGCGACCGCCGCACGGCGCTCGCTCGACCGGCGGGAACACGCGGAGCACAGCGGGGGTTGGGGAGACGGACATCATCCCCATGGTTGTGCTCCGGCGCATCTGACGCACCCCGGGAGCCATCGTGTCGGTTGACGCTCGCCCTAGACCGGCTGGGCGATCGGATCGCCCCCCGACGTGATCGGCCGAGCGACCGCGATACCGCCGTCCGTGGCGCCCGGCACGTCATCCGCGGTATGCCTCGCGCAGGGCAACTCGAGTTCAAACAGCGTCCACCCGGCCTCGCGGCGATAGGTGAGTCTGCCATCCATGAGGCTTGCGAGGTGGTGGGAGACGAACAGGCCGAGACCGACGGCCTGGGTCGTGCCGTCGCTGTCGGCCACCCGATGGAAGGCTTCGAAGATGTGTCGCTCGTGGCCGGCAGCAACGCCGGAGCCGTTGTCCGCTACGGCCACGGTGGCTCGATCGCCGTCCCGGCCGAACCGAATCTCGATGCGCTCGCCGCCGTAGCGCGCGGCATTGCTGACAAGGCACCGTATCACTTGCCGCACGCGGACCGGATCAGCGAGTGCAACGACATCGGACTCTTCGATCGCGATGTTGAGGGCAGCACGCGCCGAAGCCACGCTCTCGGCCTCACGGCGCAACACCACCGCTTCGCGAGTCACGATCAGCGCATCGATATCGGCTCGTGCAGCAACCAGGAGATCCTCGACGATGTCGGAGATCTCCTGAGCCTGCTGAGCCACGATCCCGATCATCTCAGAACCACCGGGCGAGAGCCCCAGAACCTCGTCGCGGAGAACTTGGGAGAAGCCGAGGACCGCAGTGAGCGGGGTTCGGATCTCATGGCTGATCGATGCGAGGAATCGATCCTTGGAGTGGATGAGCTCCTCGAGCCGCTGGGTTGCCCGGGCCCGCTCCCAGAACGATCCAATCATCGCAGCAGCCGTGGTGAGAACCGCAATGTCATCGTCGTTCCACTCATGGTCGCGGAGGTAGTCGGCGAAGCCGATCGATCCGGCCCATCTTCCCTCGACAAAGATCGGGATGTTGAGTTCCGACAAGCAACCGTCGTCTTCGTAGATCTCCCGTTCTCGTCCCTCGAGAGCCGCGGTATGAACAACCGCAGGACGTCCAAGCGACAGCGCGCTATGCGAAGTGGGCAGATCGGCATACGGCACCACGCTCCGCAACACCTGGGTCGGCTCGTCTTCTTCAACCCAGATCTCCTCGCTCACGATGCTCTCGTAGCCGGGACGAATCGCTTCGTGCGTGACCGTTGCGCTGAGCCCGAGGATCGGATCATCGAAGTTCTCATCGATGAAGACGTTCTGCGCCGGTGTCGCCGGCAGCAGCGCCTGGAGCGCAACATCGATCGCCTCATCGTCGGTGGTGGCGAGGAGTGCGTTTCCGCACGCGGCGAGCGCG
>JAHEEL010000206.1 GCA_024640745.1 Actinomycetes bacterium | reverse complement strand
ACCTTCCGTCACCCGGCAGTCATAGCGAAGACGGCGACCACGCTCGACGAGATGACCGGTGGCCGCTTCGCGCTCGGCGTGGGCACCGGATGGATGCAATCGGAGCATGATGCCTTCGGCATCGACCTCCCGCCGCTCGGCGAGCGCTTCGATAGGCTCTCCGAGACCCTCGCGTACCTCCGTGCAGCGTTTGGAACGGCCAACGGATTCGAGGGCTCGTACTACCGGCTCGACCCGATCGAGGTTCTCCCCCACCCCGCAGATGTGCCAATCGTGATCGGCGGCACCGGTCCGAAGCGGACACCGACTCTGGCGGGCCGCTATGCCGACGAGTACAACTTGTTCGTGACCGATCGGGAGACCCTCGACGCTCGCCTGGGCGTCATGCGTGCCGCCGCCGCTGCAGCGGGTCGGAGCCCGGAGAGCGTGAAGGTCAGCCTTGCCGGCCCCGCCGTCATCGCCGAAGACGAGCGCTCGTACCGATCGTTGCTCGCCGAGCGCGGAGCGAGACGCAATCTGTCGGCCGACGAATACGAGGCCCTGCTCACCGAACGCAATGTGCCGCATGGCACACGCGAAACCACGGGGGCCTCGATTGCAGCCCTCGAAGGAATCGGGGTCAGCCGGTACTACCTGCAGGAGTATCGAGACCTCGCCGACATCGACACCGGTTCCCTCGCAACCGCTTTCTCGATTCTCCGCCCGTGAATCCGTGACCGGCACCGGGTTCGATCCAGCCGTTGTCCGCGCAGAGCGGGACGAAAGAGATCGATTTCTCGCGGAGCACTTCGCCTCACCGATCCCAGAAGAGCAGCGCGACGGATTCGGCGGCGCCGACTACTACGAACCGGCAGCACGGTTCGTCGTCGCCGGAACCTTCCACCGCTCTTCCGACTCGATGGCAATTCGTTCCTCGACCGGCGGAACAAGTCACTACCGGAGCGTCGGCATCCTCACCACCACGATCGAAGGCCGGTCCTACGGCCTCACGGTGCTCGACGACGGCGACGGAGGAGCGTTTCTCGCATTCGGGGATGCAACGAACGGCGACACGACCTACGGCGGCGGCCGATATCTCCGCATCGACATCGCCGACGGGGCCGAGGTGACCATCGACTTCAACCGAGCCACCAACCCGTATTGCGCGTACGACGAGGAGTACTCCTGCCCGCTTCCGCCGCCCGGCAACTCAATCGCCACAGCAATCGAGGCCGGTGAGCGCATGAACCGGACGTGAGCCGGTTGAACCTGGCCGATACGAGTCCGCGTCTCCCTAATCTCGCTCACATGTCAGAACTTCTCGTCATCGACGATCTCCATGCCTCCGCCGAGGGCGTCGAAATCCTCAAAGGCGTCGATCTCACCGTCAACTCCGGCGAGACGCACGCCATCATGGGCCCGAACGGATCCGGCAAATCCACGCTCGCCAACGTCCTGCTCGGCAACCCCGCGTACACCGTCACCAAGGGTTCCATCACCTACCGCGGTGAGGACATCACCGAGGCGACACCGGACCAGCGCGGCCGCGCCGGCATGTTCCTCGGCTTCCAGTACCCGGAAGAGATCCCCGGCGTCTCCGTGGTCAACTTTCTGAGGACGGCCCTCTCCAGCCGTACCGGCGTGGACTACACGGTGCTCGAGCTGCGCCTCAAGGTGGTCGATGCCATGCGAGAGCTCGAGATCGATCCCGGCTTCGCCGATCGCTACCTCAACGAGGGCTTCTCCGGAGGCGAGCGCAAGCGCAACGAGGTGCTCCAGATGGCTGTGCTCGAGCCCGACCTCGCCGTCCTCGACGAGACCGATTCGGGCCTCGACATCGATGCACTGAGGATCGTGGCCGAGGGGGTGAGTCGTCTCCGCAACGACGAGCGCGGGTTCGTCCTGATCACGCACTACCAGCGGATGCTCGACTACATCACCCCCGACGTTGTTCATGTGTTCCTCGACGGCCGCATCGTCGCGTCGGGTGGACCTGAGCTCGCCGACCAAATCGAAGACGCCGGCTACGACCACTATCGGAGCGGAGCCGCAACGAGTTGACCGACCTCAGCCACCTTCGTGACGACTTCCCGATCCTTCATCGAGAGGTCAACGGGTGGCCACTGGTCTATCTCGACTCTGCGGCAACGACACAGAAGCCGGTCCAGGTGCTCGATGCAGTCGATGCGTTCTACCGGACGAAGAACGCCAACGTCCATCGCGGTGCACACACTCTGTCGGCAGAGGCAACCGCTGCCTACGAAGGAGCTCGAGCGAAGGTCGCGGCCTTTGTCAACGCGGGATCGCCGAACGAAATCGTCTTCTCGCGCGGCGCGACCACGGCTCTCAACCACATTGCCTACGGGTGGGGCCTGAATCATCTCTCCGCGGGAGACCGCGTCGTGCTCACGGTGATGGAGCATCACGCCAACGTGGTCCCTTGGCAGCTCCTTGCCCGATACACCGGTATCGAGCTGGTCTACCTCACCCTCGACGACGACTACGAGGTGGACCTCACCGGTCTCGATGATCTGCTCGACGAGCGCGTCAAGGTCGTCGCGATCTCTGCCATGTCGAATGTGACCGGAACACTCGGACCCGTGCGCCCGCTCGTAGAGGCCGCTCGCTCCGTCGGAGCGCTCGTCGTCGTCGACGCCGCGCAGCTCGTTCCCCATTCCCCTACCGACGTGCAAGACCTCGACGCCGACTTCCTGGTGTTCTCCGGCCACAAGATGCTTGCGCCGACGGGGATCGGAGCCCTGTGGGGCAAGTCGGAACGCCTCGAAGAGATGGAGCCCACCGAGGGCGGCGGGGAGATGATTGCCGACGTTGGACTCTACGAATCGCGCTGGGCTCCTGTTCCACAGAAGTTCGAAGCCGGCACGCCGCCGGTCGCCCAGGCGGTCGGCCTCGGCGCTGCCGTCGACTACCTCACCGCAATCGGGATGGAGACCGTGCGCGCGCACGAGCACGCGATCACCGGCTACACCCTCAAGCGGCTCGCTGAGGTACCCGACCTCAAGGTGTACGGGCCGAGCGACCCCACCCGTAGGGGCGGCGCCGTGAGCTTCACCCTCGCGGACATCCATGCCCACGACATCGCGACCATTCTCGACCAGCGCGGCATCGAAGTACGCGCCGGCCACCACTGCGCGAAGCCGCTCATGCGCTATCTGGCCGTCCCGGCAACCGCCCGCGCTTCGTTCTACCTCTACAACACGACCGACGATGTCGACCGCCTCGTCGACGGCCTGTTCGAGGCGCGCTCAGTGTTCGGCTTCGATGCCTGACACCCTCGCTCTCGTTGGTATCGTCATGGGTGCATGTCCTCCCTCGACGAGCTCTACCGCCAGGTAATCCTCGACCACTACCGCAACCCGCGCCACCGAGGCGTGCTGACCGGACCGCACGTCCACGCCGAGGGTCTGAACCCGTCGTGCGGTGACGAGTTCTCAATCGACCTGAAGGTCGAGGACGGCACCATTGCCGACGTTGCCATCCAGGGCCGCGGTTGTTCCATCTCCCAGGCCTCCGGCTCGATGATGACCGAGGCCATCGTTGGCAAGACCCTCCACGATGCACGTTTGCTCACCACGAACTTCAAGCTGATGATGGGCATCGACGTAGGCGCCGACCCGCTCGATCCTGAGCGTCCGGGGGCGGTCCTCGGCGACCTCGAAGCGCTCCAAGGTGTACGGAAGTTCCCGGTCCGCATCAAGTGCGCCACTCTCCCGTGGACGACGCTCGCCGACGCACTCGACCAGGCGGAGACCTAGCCCGTTCGTCCCGTCTCAGCAGCGACCGCTCGCCGGTACGATC